>CAMZFJ010000095.1 GCA_947306025.1 uncultured Fibrobacter sp. | reverse complement strand
ACGAAAAGATTCGCGAAGAATGGAACTACCTCTTGAGCGAAACCAGCCCGATGATTACAGTGAAATGAGGTCTGAGCTATGGGCACGGTCGCCCAAGGGCGACCTTTGAGGTATGAGGTATAGCCCAAAGCGAAGCGACCCCAAAGCACCAAAGGTGCGACCCCATAGCCCAAAGCTAATGACCATTAACCAACAACTATCGACTAAAAAACTAAGTGCCTTCGGCATAGTAACTAATTAATAGTTACTTCGCCCTACGGGCTAGTTACTAGTTTATAGTTACTAGATACTAGTTACTAGAGATTTTTGAAATACAATTCTAGTAACTAGTAACTCAGAACTTAGAACTCAACCTCAGTAACTTAGAGCTTAGTATATGTAAATTTTCTAAGTTCTGCAGCGTAGCGATCTAAATTCTACCAACTAAATTTTTGTGATTGCAATTATGAAAGCATTAATCCTCTCCGACATCCATGGTTCAGCCTTGGCTGCAAGGCAAGCTTTAACGTTCTTTGAAAAGCTCAACTGCGACAAGATTATCTTGCTGGGCGACACGCTCTATCACGGTCCGAGAAACCCGCTCCCGGCAGGACATGGCCCCATGCAAGTCGTCGAAGCGCTCGCACCTTACAAAGACCGCATTATCGCCGTTCGCGGAAACTGCGATGCCGATGTCGATTTGATGATGCTCGACTTCCCTATCGAAAACGAATACAAGGTCGTCGAAGATAACGGGTTCCATTTGTTTTTGAGTCACGGGCACATTTTTATGCCTGAATGCTTCCCGAAAAATGCGCTCGAAAGCGTCGAATCCACAGGTACCGCGCTATCCTGTGCGCAATCCCAATCCGAAGTAAAAGCCCCGCAAAAACCTCAAATTGACGCATACTTGTTCGGGCACACGCATATCTGGAAACTCGAAAAGAACTTCCGCGATGTGCTCATGGTCAATCCCGGTTCCACGAGCCTACCCAAAGGCGGCAATCCACCGACATTCGGATTCTACGAAAGCACGCCCGCGACCGCAACCGAACCCGCCCATGTTAAGTTCAGCATCCACACGCTGGAAGATGGTTCTGTTATAAAAAATGTGGTATTATGAAATAGTAACACGAGCCTCATTCTAAGTTCTAAGAGCGTAGCGGACTAAGTTCTGCCAACTACTTACATTTTTACTACTTTAAAAGCTATGGTCCTAAACGTAATTTGGCTCGTATTTTTCTTCGGTGCGTTTATCGCATGTGTCGTTCAATGGCTCGCTTATGGCGATACCGGCATTTTCAACAAGGCGATTCTCGGGGCATTTGACATGTCCAAGACGGCCTTCGAAATCGCACTCGGCCTTACAGGCATTTTGAGCCTTTGGCTCGGCATTCTCAAAATCGGCGAAAAAGCAGGCGCCGTCCAAATTCTCGCCAAAATTGTCCAACCGCTATTCTCGCGACTGTTCCCGCAAATTCCCAAAGGCCACCCCGTCGTGGGCACCATGCTCATGAACATTAGCGCTAACATGCTCGGCCTCGACAACGCAGCAACTCCGATGGGACTCCAGGCCATGAAGCAGTTGCAAGAGCTCAACCCGAACGAAGACAAGACCGTTGCAAGCGACTCGCAAATCATGTTCTTAGTCCTTAACGCCAGTGGACTTACATTGATTCCGGTGAGCATCATGACATACCGCGCCCAGCTCGGAGCAGCAAACCCAAGTGACGTTTTTTTACCCCTTTTGCTTTCGACATTTTTTAGCACAATCGCCGGTATTTTCGCACTCAGCTTTTTTCAAAAAATCAAACTCAAGGATCCCGTAACTGTAGCATGGCTCGGTGGCATCAGCGCATGCGTCATTGCCATCATGTTCTACTTTAGCCACCTCACTGCAGAAGCTATTGGCACCACAAGCCTTTTCATCAGCGGCGTAGTCCTGTTCGGAATCATCGTTGCGTTCCTTGGCCTCGCCTGCTATAAAAAAATCCAAGCTTACGAAGCATTCGTCGAAGGCGCCAAGGAAGGATTCAATACCGCCGTCATGATTATCCCGAACCTCGTTGCGATTCTCGTCGGTGTTGCCGTGTTCCGCGCCAGCGGAGCCATGGACTTGGTCATGAACGGAATTTCGGCATTGCTCGGTTTCATCGGTGTCGGAAACGACGTTGTCCCGGCACTCCCCACCGCCCTCATGAAGCCCCTCAGCGGAAGCGGTGCACGCGGCATGATGATCGACGCCATGAAGAACTTAGGCCCGGATAGTTTTGCCGGTCGCCTCAGTTGCATGTTCCAAGGAGCAGCCGACACAACATTCTATATAATAGCAGTTTACTTCGGCTCCGTCGGTGTAAAAAAAACACGGCATGCAGTCACCTGCGCCCTCGTTGCCGATGCCGTTGGCGTAATTGCCGCAATCACAATAGCTTACATATTTTTCCCCCCAATTCACTAGCTTTCTAACCCAAAATGATATGTTCTTAAGCGGAATAAAAACGGGAAAAAGTATTAAATTTTTTTTACCTTTTCGCAAATTTTTTATTTACATTTAGAACGCTATTTTGGTGTAGATAGTATGGTCATTTAAGGGGCGAAAATGGATTACGTCATTTTCAGTAGTATATACAAAGATTTTAGGGATGCAATCTTAGATAATATTCCTGATATCCTTGCGATGATTAAGCGCATCGCTATTGCAGTTCCTCCAATCTGCAATATTCTAAACATTGGTTATATCAAAGTAAAAATCGTAGCCCCGAGCTCCATTATAACCAAAGAGGGATTGAATGACGAGAGAATCATTTTTGAAGATGCGTCAGGTTATGAGCCCGTTCCCTTAATTCAAACATACAAAACTGGCGAAAACGGGATGGTCACCATCGAAGTTCGTGCCAAAAAAGGTCACAAATTCATAAACCCCGAACTTCAAGCTGTAAAGCTCATCTGCGACGATGTTTTCATCATGTCCGGTAGAGCACGCCTCATGGGGGCAGTCCATAACGCAAGCCAGACCGACCCGATGACGGGAGCTCCCAACACATCGCAACTCGTACATCACAGTATCGAACTTAAAGCAAAGAACAAGCTGCAAAACTTCAGTAGCCTCTTCGTCAACCTCAAAAATTACAAGTACATCAACCAGTCCAAGTCTGCAGCTGTTGGAGACAGAGGGATCATAACCTTCGCGCATACAGTCATGGCCATGTGCCACGACGATGAAATGATTGCCAGATTGGGCGGCGACAACTTCCTCATTCTTGTCAAAAAAGAACACAGGGACATGTTCGTTGATGCGTTAAGAAAGATGCAATTAATAGTCCCCGCTCCGCAAGGACCATCAATTCCTCTTACGCTACATAGCCGCATCGGCGTTTACGACATCCAGCAGAATGATTCAATGAACGAAATCATGCACTGCAGTTCCGTTGCGTTAAACGATGCCAGACGCCATCCCGGAACCGACGTTGTCTATTTCGCCCAGAAAATGCTCGACGCCGTCTATCACGAAAAGGAAATTTCGTCACTTTTCAACGATGCCCTGAAAAACAAGGAATTCATCGTTTACTACCAGCCAAAAGTTGACGTGCAATCGCAATCGCTTTGCGGATGCGAAGCTCTTGTCCGCTGGAAACGCAACGGCCAAATTGTCCCACCCAATGACTTTTTACCCGTTCTCGAAAAAGAAGCTTCCATTTGCAAGCTCGATTTTTACGTATTCCACAGAGTCTGCGAAGACATCCATTCCTGGATACAAGCAGGATATGAACCCGTTCGCGTGTCTTCCAATTTTTCAAGGCTCCACTTGAGAAACCCGCACTTGACGGAAGATATCCTGAATACCATGAAGGAATTCGATATCGACAGCAAGTACATCGAAATTGAACTGACCGAAGCTTCGGATTTCGAAGACAAGGTGGCTATGCAACAATTCGTGGACGGCCTTCGTCAACATGGCATTACCGTTTCTATTGATGATTTCGGTACAGGCTACTCTACATTCAATGCCATCAAGGACTTGAATGTGAACGTCATTAAGCTTGACAAATCGCTACTCGACCACATTGGTGGCGAAAACACGCACCATGACGAAGTCGTTATCCGAAACATGGTGAACATGATTAACGAGCTTAATCTCGAAGTCGTTGCCGAAGGTGTCGAAAATACAAAGCAGCTGGATTTCCTGCAACACGCCAAATGTTCTACAATCCAGGGATTCCTTTTCGACAAGCCTCTTACGAAAGAAGACTTCGAGAAAAGACTGTCGAACAAGAATACTTACACGCGCGATTCCTAAAAGAACATCCAGACGGCCATCCATAAAACGATTAGCCCGAACTCGATTTCTCTAGGAATTCTAACCATAAAGCAGCAGCCGAGAGCAATTTCGGCAATAGCGGCGAGGCGTATCCAAGGCGCCTCCGCTCCTGCTTGGTAAAGAGATACATTCCCGACCAGTTCCACCCAAAGCCAAAATGTTTGGGCAAGCACCATAAAGCGCCTGCGGTTTTCGCGAAGCCCCGTCGTAAAGACACATAATGTCAGCGCAAGCATGCGGAACGGATAATTTTCCAACGTCGAAATAGCAAGATTCCCCGCGAAAGCCGTATAAAGGCAACTCGTCATGACAATCAAAAACATGACAAGCGTAATGCGGAGCATTCCCTTCATTTTCCAAAGGACCGCCGCAAAAATCAGGCACAAGAGGCACGCCACGGCATTAGCAAACATGCTCATTTACGTTTAGCCCTCCTACGCTTTTTAAAGCCAATATGCACAAACGGTTGCAGACAGACTAACAGGCAACTCACGTAAGCGCCAAACGGCCCCGCAAGCGTAATCCAGTCCGATGTAAAATAGCCATACGTTACAGCCGCGAGAACGCCGCACAACACGGGCAAGCGCACCACCTTGAATTCCGGAGCCGAAAACGGAGAGTAATACTTTTTTTCTTCGGTATCGGGCATTTCGCCATCCGAACTATCGCTCTCCTCGCCCATCAAGATTTCATCGTTTTCAAAGAAACGCGAAAGCCAAAAACGAACGCCAAAGAATATGGCGACAAACAATGTTCCCCCTGCAAACATGAGACTTGCATTGGCAAAGTTCGCATTCGCGAAGAAATGAAAATCATTGTGGTTCACCACGAAATCACACTTGAGCAAAAAGCCGAACAGGATACTCGAAACCACAAGCATGCGCCCCCAAGGACTTTCGCGCACGACCTCAATGAGCAGCAACTGCGGGACTGCGCACGCAAATATAAACGAGGCAACACTTCCACCGCCTTTCAAGAGAATAAGCCAAAGGAACAATAGCGACATGAACCAGCTACAGAGCATCAGGAACCGTTCGATCATACGGTTGTAGTAATTTTCGAACGAGAGAAGCACAACCGAACTGGCAAGTCCCATGTAGAAAACACAAGCCACAACGTACAGCGGGAAAAACGATCCCTGCCACACGGAATTTTCAAATTGCGCAAAGCCAAGCGCAAACGACGACACCACCCAGAACACCGTCGGGAGGATAATCCATGCGAGCGGCCGCCTGATCTTCGCCAGTTCCTTGCAGAGCGCCAAATCTTCAGCGGAATCCGCCGCCACAAGATGCGTCACAAAAAACAAGAGCGAAATAAAACCAACGATACCAATGCTATACACATCGCTATTGATCTTGATGGTATTAGAATAGAGCAAAGAAAAAACAATCGCAACGAGAAGACTGCAAAGCGAACTCAGCTCCAACAACAGCGACGTGCGACGGTGGATTTTCACCTTCATGATGAGCAAGAACGCCGAAAGGAGAATCCCCGCCTGCGACATGCCGATCCAAAAGATGAAGAGCGTCTTGGGAAATTTCCAATTACCGCTATTGCGCAAAAGCAATTCGAAGGAACCATCCCAAAACGAGCCCCCTACAGAAAGCAGGAGCAACACGCACAAAGCAATAAAAACAATTGTAAAGACTTTGCTGTTCAAGTTCAGGCGCCTCCGGCGCAGTCATTAGAACTTAGTTAAAAGTTACTAGAAATAGTCCCAAAGCAATAACGAAATCCATAAATACTATTATAGATTCGCCCCCTAACAATCAATGAAGTCTTCTCTAGTAACTAGCAACTAAAAACTATGAACTACATATACAATATATTTTTTATTTTTTGCGCTCGAAGACTCAAATGAAAAAACATAGCACAAAATGACAACCCTAGAAATCATCATCATCGCCATTGTCGAAGCGATGGACTGTTTTGCGGTCGCCATTTCGACCGGCCTTTGCAAATCGGGCATCCGTTACAGCAGCGCCTTTTTGCAGGCCGTGAGCTTTGGAGTATTTCAGGGAGGCATGACACTCCTCGGTTATTTCCTGGGGAGTTTCGCAGAACGCTGGTTCAACGCCGTCGGAACACCAATCGCCTGCGCCATCCTCTGCATCTTGGGCGGTCGCATGATTTTTGGAGCCATCAGGGGTGGCGACGAGGCCGTACCTTGCAAACGCTTGAGCCTCACGAACATCTTGCTTTTGTCCATCGCCACAAGCATTGACGCCTTCGCCGTAGGAATTTCATTTGCGTTCATGAATGTGGACCTGACTTTTGCGACCTCGGCCATTGCGTTTGCGAGTTTTGCGATGGGCATTATCGGGTTTGAAATCGGGCGCCATACCGCCAAGCGATTCAAAACGAAGATTCCCGAATTTATCGCCGGCATCATTCTGATTGCGATTGGCGTGAAGATGTTCTTTTAGTCATTAGTTATCAGTAGCTGGTTATTAGATACTAAATACCATCGACTAATGACCATTGACCAATGACCTTCGACTTGATTTTAACACTTAAGTTCTTTCTATATTGCTGTTCATGGACCAGAAAGAACTTGACCGCACCCGCTATTTTGAGTTAAAGAAACAATTGGAAGAAGCAAGCCGTC
>CAMZFJ010000094.1 GCA_947306025.1 uncultured Fibrobacter sp. | reverse complement strand
AGAATTTTGAAGACGCAAACGGCGTGATTGAAAATCTCGGTGTCGATAAGACATCTGCCATCCGCAAGGCAGCCGCGATTTCTAAGGCGAACGCCGAAAGAGACATCAGCGTTGCTCAATCGCAGGCCAAGAAAGAAGCGAACGATGCAGCCGTTGCCGCCGAACTCGAAATTGCACAGAAGCAGAACGATCTTGCCGTGAAGAAAGCGAACCTGCAAAAGATTTCCGATACTGAAAAGGCTGTCGCCGATGCCGCTTACGAAATCCAGAAGCAGACGCAGCAAAAAGCAATCAACGTGGCACAGGCTGAAGCTGAAGTCGCCAAGCAAGAAAAGGAAATTGAAATTCGCGAACGCATGGTTGCCGTGACCGAAAAGGAACTTCAGGCCCAAATCGAAAAGAAAGCCGAAGCCGAACGCCAAGCACAAATCCAGCGCTCCGAAGCAGAACTCTTCCAGCAGCAAAAAGACGCAGAAGCCGTCCGCTACAAGGAAGAACAGCGCGCCAGAGCCATCAAGCAGATTGCAGAAGCCGAAAAGGAAAAAGCATTCGCCGAAGCAGAAGCCACAAAGGCCAAGGCATTAGCAGAAGCTGAAGCCACAAAGGCAAAAGGTCTCGCCGAAGCTGAAGCTATCAAGGCTCAAGGTCTTGCAGAAGCCGAAGCACTCAACAAGAAGGCCGAAGCCATGAAGCTCTATGGTGACGCGGCCCGCCAGGAAATGCAGCTCAAGACGATTGAAAAGTACTTCGAGCAGATGCCGCAAATTGCAGCCGCCATTGCAAAGCCGATGGAAAAGATCGGAAACATCACCATGTACGGCGAAGGCAATACGGCAAAGCTCACGGGCGACATCACCAAGACGCTTACGCAAGTCACGAACGGTCTCACCGATTCGCTCGGCATTGACCTCCGCACGGTGCTAGGCTCCATGTTCGGTGCAAAACTCGCCGGAGTTACAAAAAATGACGATTCGAAAAAAGAAAACTCGTAATAGATTCTAAAAATTCACACAATAGGAGATTACAGAACAACCTGTAATCTCTTCTTTTTTTTATATTCAAATTATGCGTGTATTGTTGTTGACCATTTTGCTTGCAACGATAGCCTTTGCAGCCTCCCCTGCAAAGACCGATTCGTCTGTACTTCAAGCCCGTGATATAACAACGATTCCCGCAACCGCATCGACCGACACTATTGTCGATACAATTTACGTCATTCAGTCAAGCGGTATTCCTTGGAACCGCGAGCATTTTAACCCGGAACGTTTAGTGCGACACGATACATTCGACCCCGCATTGAAAGTTGCTTACACTTACTCCGTGAGCTTTATCGGCGGTTCGCTCGGTTCTTTTGCACAACAAAGCTTTATGGCGCATTTCACTTACGAATTCACGCCTAATCTTCACTTGTACGCAAACGTTGGCCTCTGGATGCCGCTATATTCTAACATCCGCTTCGGAACTCCGATTGCCAGAGAAGATGTAAGGCAAGGGAACGTAAGCGTTTTAATACCAGACATCGCTTTGGAATACAAGCCCAGTGACAAAGTGACATTTAGAGTCATGTACATCAACGAACGCGATGCATTCAGGGCATACGGCCCACACCGCTATTTCTACGATGATTGTCCGTGGAGCAGCCCTTTTTATTGCAGATAAATTCTACTACTTTTGAAAAAGGTAGTTTTGTATATTCATTAACATGAATATGAAATACATTATCTTATCTGCTCTTAGCATTACAATGCTTGCCTTTGCGGATGCCCCCGCAAACCTTAAATCTGCCGGAATGGCATCTCAAGTCATCGCCGAAGCCACGGCACCCCAAAACACCGAAGTCGGCGCTAATTACGAAATTCAAAACGACGGCATTCCTTGGAACCGCGAATTTGATTCCGACCGCATGGTCCGTCACCAAACATTCGACCCGGCCTTAAAAGTGGCGTATTCCTATTCGCTCAATTTCGTAGCGGGGAGTTTCGGCTCGTTTGCAAATCAAAGCTTTATGGGGCATTTCGCCTACGAATTCACACCGAACCTTCACTTGTACGCAAACGTTGGTCTCTGGATGCCGCTTTACGCCAACATCAGCAACGGATCCCGTATTGCAAGAGAAGACTTGCGCCAAGGCAATGTCAATGTGATAGTTCCAGACATTTCATTGGAATACAGGCCTAGCGAAAACCTGTTATTGAAAGTCGCATACGTCAACGAACGAGACGCGTTCAAGGCTTACGGCCCACGCAGTTTCTTCCATGACCGCAGCTCAAGATGCACCGTACTCTGCCAGTAATTTTTCGCAAGCATAACCACGTAAGAAGTCTATACAGTCTCATCTCACATCTATTCTATATTGTCACCTCGCGCACGCCGCGGGGTCTTTTATTTTTTCTAAATTTTACAGCAAAGAATGTTCCAAAACTATTCTAAAGCACTCCACCTAAACTTTGCCGTAGGGGTTTCTTCGGCTGTTTTTGTCGCATTCCTCTTTACAGGTTGCGAAGAAGAAAAGCAAGCCCCTGTTGTCCGCGAAGTCCGCCGCATCAAAGGCGAAGTAGAAGTGCTGAACAGTTGCAGCATGAAAGGCGCCGCCGTAAAAATGCGCTCTTTCTTACGCAACAACGGATTTGATGTCGTCCATATCGATAACGAACGACTCCAGAACTACGACGAGACCATCATCGTACTCCGTAACCCAGAATGGGAAGGCGCCCAAGCGCTTGCCGCCACGCTCAAGACGAAAAACGTCTTGGTGCTATTGAACAAGAACGCCACGGTCGATGCCGTAGTACATACCGGAAGAGATTTTCAACAAATAGTAGAACCCGATCAGGGAGATCAACATGACAGCAACAAATAACCAAGATTTTTCTGAAACCGTTAAGCTTGGTGCAGGTATCCTTTTTGAACTTCGCGCCCAAAACGTGCAGCTCATCGACCTCCGCGGAGTCAAGAACGAAGCGGATTACTTCCTCATCGCGACTTGCGAAAGCGAAGCCCAGATGCAGGCCATCTTGAACGAACTCACCAAGGAATTCAAGGCTCGCAAACTCCACTATGTCGGCGTTGAATACAAGGAAGGTGTCCGCTGGGCCATCTTTGATGCGGGTCTTGACCTGATGGTCCACCTGTTCGAAGAAGAAAAGAGAAACGAAATTTCCTTCGACCGCCTGTACGCAGACGGCAAACTCATGAACCTTGATGAGCATGACTTCATCCGCGAAGACGCTAAGAAGTCTGGAGACGACAATGAACTCATTTAATGCAGAAATCGCAAAGGCACTTGCCGCTACTGGAGCATTTGCTGAAGATGCCGCATTGAAACTTATTTCCGTTCCGCCTGATACAAGCCACGGAAACTTCACTATCCCGTGTTTTTCTCTTGCAAAGACACTCCGCAAGGCTCCGAAGCTCATTGCCGAAGACCTTGCCGCTCAAGTGAAACTCCCTGCAGGCCTTTCTAAGGTCGAAGCCGTTAACGGTTATTTGAACTTTTTCATTGACCGCAATTTCCTCGCCAAGGAAACCTTGGACGAAATCGCCGCCAAGGGCTTGGAATACGGCCACGCCGCTCCGAATGGCAAAGTCGTTTGTATCGACTACAGTTCCCCGAACATCGGTAAGGAACTCGCCTTCCACCACCTGCGTTCTACAATGATCGGTAACTCGCTTGCCCGCATTTACAAGGCAGCCGGTTACAAGGTCGAACGCATCAACCACTTGGGCGACTGGGGTACTGCCTTCGGTAAGCTCATCGTGATGTACCTCCGCGAAAAGCTCCCGACTGACGACGCCACGCTCGACGCCCTCACCGTGAAGGAACTCAACATCCTTTACGCAAGTTTCTCCAAGGTTTCTAAAGAAGAACCCGGTCTCGAAGACGAAGCACGCGCTGCATTCACAAAGCTCGAACAGGGCGATGCCTTCTATCGCAAGCTTTGGCTCGCCTTCCGCGCCGCCACGCTCAAGGAACTCATGCGCATTTACGATATGATGGGCGTGGGCTTTGACCACTACACCGGCGAATCGTTCTTTGAAGACAAGATTCCAGCCGTTCTCGACGAACTCCGCGAAAAGAATCTCATGGTCCAGAGCCAGGAACGCGACGTGGTGATGCTCGACGAATTCGACTTGAATCCGTGCCTTATCCGCAAGAGCGACGGTTCCACGTTGTACGCAACCCGCGACCTCGCCGCAGCCATTTACCGCAAGAAGGAATACAACTTCGACAAGTGCCTTTATGTGGTGGACCTCGGACAGGCTCTCCACTTCAAGCAAGTGTTCCATGTGCTCAAGAAGATGGGCCGCGAATGGTACAAGGACATGTACCACATCCCGTTTGGCGTGATTCTCCAGATGGTCGATGGCAAGTGGGAAAAGGGCAAGACCCGTACCGGTACGGCAAGCCTCCTCCGCGACGTCATCGAAGCTGCACAGAAGAAGATTCTCGAATTCATCGACGAAAAGAATCCGACTCTCGAAAACAAGGAACTCATTGCACGCCAGATCGGTATTAGCGCACTCACCTTCAACGACCTCAAAAACAGTCGCTTGAAGGATGTCCGCTTTGACTGGGATGCCGTCATGAGCTTCGAAGGCGACACGGGTCCGTATGTGCAAAACGCCCACGTGCGTCTTTGCAGCATCATGCGCAAGGCCGGCTACACTGTTTCTGCAAGCGAAGCCGACTACTCGCAGCTCACCGATGACGCCGCCTACAACCTCATCAACATTCTCGCAAAGAAGGGCGAAAAGATTCTTGGCGCTGTCAAGGATGACGAACCGAGCGTGCTCGCGCAATACGCACTCGAAATTGCCGAAGCCGCACACAAGTTCATCCACGAAGACCGCGTGCTCGGATCTGCCGAAGAAAAGTCTCGCTTGTTCCTTGTACAGTCTACGCAGATTGTGCTCGAGAACGTCCTCGACTTGCTCGGCCTCTTCCCGATTAGACAGATGTAGCAGCGCAGCTTGTGAGGTATGAGCTCGTGCTTCGCACTCTGGGCTCGCCTTGCAAAGCAAGGCTTTGAGCAAAAGCAAAAAAACGAGAGCTTTTTAAGCTCTCGTTTTTTATTTGTATTTAAAACCTCAAAGCGAAGCGCGCTCAGAGGGAGCCTAGGCGACCGCCCTCACACCTCGTCACTAACTAGTTACCGTTAATGCATCTAACAGAGTAGCCGTTGTTCTTAGCAGAAGCCGGAACGAGCTGGCGGACCATCTGATCACTCATGCGGCCCATAGCCCAAAGCCAAATCGTTTCGTTACGGCCGTTCTGAGCACTCCAGAAGCCTGCATATTCGCCCATATCCTCATAGCGCACTGTAGACTTGCCAAGCACCTTGCGATAGCCCGAAGAGAAAACGGTGAAACCGTATTCGTCGGTACCGCCACCGCCCTGCCAGCCAGTCGTAGCCTTCATCTTTGTAGCAAAGTTACCGCACTTGTCAACGCCATCGAAGCAACCCGTGAGTCCCTTGAGCATGTCAGACCATTCGCGGTCACGCGGCAAGTGCCAGCCTTCCGGGCAAGCCTTGCGGGCACCTTCCAAGTCGTACAAACGACCGCTACGAGCGCAGTAAGAATCCTTGTCTTCGTAGCACCAAGAATGTCCCGGAATTTCGTAGTTCACGTTTTGCGCAAACCATTCACGGCCTTCCACCTTGATGATGCGATACACTTGTCCATCACGGGGGTCCGTAAAGGACGTAGACTTGTCACGGATCATAGCGCGATGTTCCTGCTCTGCCTTACGGAATGCCGAAAGTTGTTCACGCTTGTATTTCTGACGGCCTTCGAGCTCAGCCACCCAAGCCTTCTGAGCCTGCGGATTTGTAAACTTTATACGTAAATCATAGATATTGAACAAGTCGTTACCGCAAGCAAAATCGACACCGGCAATATTGATAATTTGATCTTCATTACCAAAGCGACGCGGCTTGTCAAAGTAAGAAATCCACGCTTCCATGGTATTGCGGCAGTTGTCATAGAAATTCGGATCTTCGACCAACTTTGCCGGAATCGTCATGTTACCAGCAACAGAGAAATCAAACTTATCGTCCAAAACGCGGAACGAAACCGGCTGGACATTCTTGTAATGCGTGTATTGGCCAAAACGAATATCACCATCAATTTTGGCTGCAGCATAATCGCCCTGTCCTTCGGCATTAAAAATGGCATCCCACGTTTTCGGCGGTGCCGCAAAAACCTGCGCAACGGACAGCATAAACACAGAGCAAATTCCTAATTTGAACAATTTAATTCTCTCCATTTTTAAATCCTTTTTATTTACTTACTGCAATGTTAGTTATTTTTTGTCTACTTGGAAATAAAATATTTGGTAACATGCCCTAAATTTTTTAATATTATAGTATGTCTATGACTCGTTATATTCTTCAAATTCTTTGTCCCGACCAAAAAGGACTTATTGCCGGCACAACGCAAGTACTCGCTAAAGCCGGAGCTAATATTATCGACCTCCAGCAACATACCGCCAAGGATATCGAAACATTTTTCTTGCGCGCCGTATTCGACATTGAATCGGACGACATTCCCGAAGTCAAAAGACACCTCGAGACCATCGCTCCGCACCTCCAGCTCAATTGGAAACTGTTCGATACCTCGAAAACTGAACGCGTAGCCATTTTCGTCTCGAAAACCGACCACTGCCTTTACGACCTTCTCCTCAAGCACCGCGATGGCGACCTCCCCTGCGAATTCAGCTGCATCGTCGGAAACCACCCGGACTTGGGACCTGTAGGCGGCTCCTTTGGTGTGCCGTTCTACTACGTGCCGTCCAACCCGGACAAGACCATACCCGAAAATCGTTTCCGCGAAATCATTCAGGAAACGAACACAGATACCATCGTCCTCGCCCGCTACATGCAGATCTTGAGCGAGAACTTTACCGAAG
>CAMZFJ010000093.1 GCA_947306025.1 uncultured Fibrobacter sp. | reverse complement strand
CACGTTTTCCGGTTCGCAGCCCTTGTCTTCACTGCGGGCATCCATCTTGACTTTACCCTTCTTGGAATTCCAGTTAAAGTAATCAGGCGCCATCAGTGCCATCGCTTGTTCAAAAGCATCACCGGAATCCCACATCAAGTGCCCTGTTTCGCCATCGAAAATGCTAATGGAGCGCGTTCCAAAGCTATACATGTAAGGACACTTGCCATTTTCAGTCTTGTCAGGCGCCACATTGCAGCGTTCCAAGTTGCTCACAGAAATATTCTTTACATCTTCAAGCACTTCAGCCGTAAACACGCTCGTATCCAAGACGCCATTCTGCGAAAGCATCATCGGAGTCGTCACATCCGTCCAAGCCTTGTAATCGTTAACTGGAGAACCTTCGTTCGCCGTAAGCACAAAAGTCTTTCCACCTGCGCTGAATGCCGAAATTCCATCCGGTTGGCGCAAGCCTCGCAGCGGATAATTTTTGATTTCAATTTTCTTGTTCTTCTTGATGTCCAGTCCAAAACCCGGCTTGGAATGGTCTACATACCCAAGCGGATACACGTCCAAAATTTTCTTCGCTTCGACATCAAACTTGACTAATGCATTGTTTTCTTGCAAGCTCACCCAAGCCGTCTTGGAATCCTTAGATACAGTAATATATTCCGGTTCAAGGGACTGCACAAAACTCTTCACGCCAGTCTTACGGACACCCTTTGCCATCAGCGCCAGCGAATCCAGTTCGCCAAATCCGACAACCGTCTTTTGCGGTTTTCTCCAAGCCCTTACAAAGTCAGCCGCACTCGCCAACGTATTTGCGCCCGCAACTGACAAAACACCAATGCCGCCTTCCGGGTCTTCCGTGAAAGTTTCATCCGGGGAGCCTTCGCAGGCCACAAGCAAGTTCTTTCCATCCGGAGTAAACGTAATCATGTCGGGCATGTAGCAAAGTTCATGCTTTCCAAGAACTTCAAGTTTCTTGTTGTAGCGCATCACCTGCACATGTCCCATTTTCCATTCGGGATTGTTCAAGAGGCTCACCGCCACAAGGTCACCATGAACCGTCACGCTAGAGGCGCCGCCCGGCAACTTGATTTCGTTCAGTTTTTTAGGATTCAGTGGATCAGCCAAATCCACAACTTCCATGACGTTTTCGCCACCGACCACAAACAGCACGTTCTTTTCGGGCATGAACGCCGAAATTTCAGCCGTCGTCATGGGAATCGAAGCCACCTGCTTTAGCGCCGTTCCCATCTGGAACGGGCCCGCCGGAACATCCGACTTTTTCGCAAACGAAACGCCCGAGCACAAAAGCAGACTCATGGCTAAAGCGGTACACTTCATACAATCTCTCCCATGCGGCACAGCCGCGATTTTGCCAAAACTCAATCGAGAATCAGCCACATAATAAGCATGCCAAGTCCAAAACTCGCGGCCATAGACGCCGACTGAATCATGACATCGGACTTACCCTTTTCTTTGTCGGCTTTTTCCTTGGCTTCTTGCTTTTCAGCTTGTTCCTGACTAGCTTGAATAGCAACACTTAAAGCCTTGGCGCAGGTTTCGTTGTTCTCCTTGAGCGCGTTGTAGCTCTGTTCCCAGTTTTCGCACTTAGCTCGTTCCAATTCGAGATCCGAACGGAGCGCCTTTTTTTCTACAGTGCAAGCGCTATCATGGAGCGCCATCACGCTATCGCGAACAGCAAGTTCGGCAACAAGTTCCGCATTTTCCGCAGCGATAGCCGATTGGGCATTTTTAGCACCCTGCGCCAGAACCGGCGACACGGCGAAAGCAGAAATAAGCAACGCAGAAACAGCCAACGATTTCACAAAGGAGCAAACAACAGAAACCATACAAGCCTCAACTACATCTGGGCCAAAATGCGCTTCCAGCCGTCTTCCGGAATCTGTGCGCCCATAACCTGAACGACTTCATTCGAGACGATGCTTCCGAGGTTGCCCGCGCGTTCCATGTCCCAGCCGTTCATATAGCCATACAAGAATCCCGATGCCCAGAGATCACCAGCACCTGTCGTATCGATTGCCTTAGCGGCACCAGCCGACACGCGAGTAATCTTACCATCCTTAGCAATCAAGGCGCCACGCTTGCCAATCTTCACGACCGCGACCTTAGCCTTCTTGGCGAGAACTTCGAGAGCGGCTTCTTCCTTGACGCCTGCATAAGCAAAAGCTTCGTCTTCGTTTGCAATGATGATATCAATCATCTTGTTTTCGAAAAGTTCATCGAACAGTTTGCGGCAAGCATCGACCACGCCAAACGAGCTAAAGTCAAGCGCCGTTTCTACACCGAGGCTGCGAGCCAATTCAAAAGACTTCTTGAAGCATTCGCCGTTGAATGCACGGTAGCCTTCGGCATAGAGGAGGCCCACACCGTCATAAAGCGCCGGCGTAAAATCATCAGAGCCCAAAAAGTCCGAAGCACCGAGATAAGTCCACATGGAACGCTGTGCATCCGGCGTCACGGCAGAGAAAACGCAACCCGTAGCAGCACTAGAAAGGCCCACCTTCGATTCCACACCGTTATTCTTCAAATGGTCCTGGAAGAGCTTGCCGAGTTCATCATCGCCCACTTTGCTGATAAAAGCGGCCTTGCCACCGAGACGAGCCACGCCTACCATCGTATTGCAAGTCGAGCCGCCCGGCACGCGAATCGGATTTTCGAGAGAAACAAGGAACTTTTCCATCTGCGGCCAATCAACCATGTTCATGCCGCCCTTCTGGACGCCTTGTGCAGCAATCCATTCATCGCTCACGTTAGCCAAAATATCAACAAGGGCTGCGCCCATACCAAGTACTTTTTTCATTAGAATCCTCCGCGACGGCGACGTATACGGTCACCTGCTTTTAGTAAAAATTCACGTTCTGCTTCACTCAAGGATTGGATGCCTTCGCGTTCCACTTTCTTGAGAATTTCATCCATGCGCCGCTGTTCATCGACGTAGAACACTTCGCCTTCGAGAACTTCCGGTTCTTCGACGCTATCACGTTGGTAAGAGCGCGAGCGCGATTGCCCGCTGCTATACTTTTCAGGATTGCTCGAAAACAGGCGGAAAATAGCAGAAAGCGGCGAATGGTAAAGCACCTTCGGTCCGTTCTGGTAAACGGCCATGTAAAGGAAACCCGCAACAACACCGCCCAAGTGAGCAAAGTGCGCAATCATGTCGCCCGAATTTGCAAAAAGAATGTCGAGTGCAATCATCACCCATATTGCATGCTTAATCTTCATCGGGATGATAAAGAACATAAGGAGCATGCGTTCCGGGAAGAACTTGTAATAGTCAACAAACACGCCCATCAAGGCGCCCGACGCACCGATAATCGGATTGTTCGTAAGGCCGAGCAAACACATGAAAAAGCTGAACAGCGCCGCAAAAATCCCGCAGAAAAAATACATGGCGACAAAGTGACGCGAGCCCATCCATTCAGCCACCTCGGAACCGAACATCCAGAGCATGAGCATATTGAAGAAGAAATGCATAAAGTCGAAATGGATGAACATGTACGTCACGTAACGCCACAGTTCAAGCGGAACCCTCGGCATAAAAGCTCCGTAGTAACTGATATAGTCCGTCAGGCTGCCATAGCCAGCCCCCAAGTCCACCTCAAGCCCTCGCCCCAAAAAAGCGATGATAAAGACAGCCGCATTTGCAAGCAACCGCGTTCGCAATGCACCGGGTAAATATTTAAATGGCTTCATATAACCTTCCTAAACTCTTTTAATAGCATTGAGACCATGTTTTTCGGCACGAACTTCGAGAGGATTGCTTTCTGTTCGGCATAGTTTTTGGACGCGCCGCACTTGAGGAGTTCGCGCACAAGGGAACTGCTCACCACGAGATGTTCCTGCGCACTGAGCAAGAGCACCGTTTCAACATCGTCAAAAAGCACCTTGTTGTTCCAGGCAACCGCCTGCTCCGCATCCAAGTCCGACGCATTGCGAATGCCACGCACCAAGTAACGCGCCCCCACGGACTTCATAAAATCAACCGTGAGCCCGCTATGAACAGCGACCTTCACATTCGGGATTCCAGAAACCGCAGCTTCCACTAGCGCCTTGCGCGTTTCGGCATCAAACATGTTCTTCTTATTTGCGTTCTGTGCAACAACGACAATCAAAGAATCAAACATGCCCGCAGCACGTTTTACAAGGTCAAAATGCCCCACTGTAAACGGGTCGAAAGAACCAGCGAACACCGCTACACGGGATTCGCGGCAAGCCTCCAAAGCAGCCCCACTTAATTTCTTCGATTTCCACTCCATGTAGTATAATTTATAAAAATGCGAATAAAAAATGTAAGCTATGAGGTATGGGCACGGTACTTCGTACCTTTGAGCTATGGGATATAAGTAAAAACCCAAAGCGAAGCGAGCCCAAAGGGGCTTTAGCCCCGACCTGACAAGCTCATTTTCTGAAAATTACCAACGACGATTCCCCGTAACGGCGAACTTGGCCTTCGCTCGCCCATTCGGGCAACTTGCGACTCGGAGCTTCAAAAACGGCTACGCCACCAGGATTCAACCATTCGATAAAGGGCCGTAAATCCGGGTAATCCATATCCTTGAACGGCGGATCGGCATAAATCAAATCAAAACCGCCATTGGCGCAAACGATTTCCCGTTTGAGCGTAAGAACATTTGTCTCAAATAATCTGAGTTTGGACTCCACGCCCACGGACTTGTACGAGCGTTCAATCATTTTCGCCTGCGGACGAGCAAGTTCCACCGCGGTAACGCTTTCGGCGCCACGGCTTATCGCCTCAAGCCCCATAATGCCGCTCCCGGCAAAGAGGTCCAGCATACGAAAACCTTCGACGCCCTGCAATATGTTAAAGAGAGCTTCCCTTGTTCGGGAAGCTGTCGGACGAGTTTTCATGGTGTCCGGGGACTCGATATTGCGCCCCCGCAATGAACCGCCAGTAATACGAATCGGCATACTAGCGAAGTACAAACATTTCGACACGCATGTTCGTAATCAAGAACTTCTTGGCGTATCTAAGGTCAGCCTTCGTGACGCCCATGCGAATCGGTGAATTTGCAAAAACATTCAAGAAGTTCAGCAAATCAGCAAAGTCAGCCGTCGACGTAACGTTGTACGCATAGCGTTTGTACACACCGAAATCTTCGACAACAGGCTTTTCCAAACCTTTCAAGTGAACCTTGTTCGAAGAAGCAAGAGTCTTGAACGCTTTAACTTCAGACGAGATTTCGCTCGTCGGAACAAAGCCACGCACTGCATCCAAACGAACTTGAGGAACAGAGAACTGACCAAATGCAGCAATTTCAGTTGCAGCTTCCGATGCAATCGGCGACTGGAACGACTTACTTACCGCCTTGAGTCTATCCATAAGCGTATGCTGCGAAGAGGCCTTCATAGCAATACCGCGCAAGTAATAATAGTTCGGAGCCTGATAGACGCATTCCGAGAAACCGATATCGTCAGGCACAGCCGTATTCAAGAAAGAAAGGAACTGTGCAAGCGAAGTCTTCTGGTACGAAAGTTTTTCGAGCGGGAGATAGCTGTTGTAGCCTGTTCGTTTGTTATTAAACAATGCCTGAGGCTTAATTTCGCCCACAATATCCTTCACAGACATAGCAGCACGAGCCTTCGCCACAGCTTCTTGCTGTTGAGCAATTTCTGCAGCGGTCGGACTAGCAGGGGCCGTCGGCTTCGGAGGAGCAGACTTTTTAGCGCCAATCAAACTCACATAGGAGTCTGGGAGAACGCCATCCAACGCCGCCGGAACGCCCTTTATGCTCAAGACGCAGCTAAAGGCAACAAAAGCAAACACAGCCGCAGCGGCAATCGTCAAATACTTTCTCTTGACACGACGTTCAACATCCGCAACGTTCGTCACATGCAACTGCTGCGAGACACTACCGATGGAGGATGTCCTTTCCGCCACCGCAATAAGGTTCATGTGAATCATACACCCTCCATCTGGTTCAAGGCTGCGCCAACGGCACCGACACAGTAAACCATGTTAATGGGATCAACACTATCATCCGACGGGAGCTGAGCAAAAGACCTCAATAGCGACACGTTGTAATCACCCAGCTTTCCCATGAGGAGTTCGACAAAGGAATCTTCCGTTGCCATTTCACCGCACAAGCGAACATCGTTCACGCCGTTGACAACATTTTCTGTTTCAGCCAACTTCATCTGTTCAACAATTTCATTGGCAAGAATCGGATATGCGGCATCGGCAGTTTTACCGACCATCGAAAGAGTCGAAACGCAGCGCAAAGCCAAGAGTTCGTCACGGCGCATCCAAGCAATCGTCACACCGTCAAAGTCAGCCTTCACGACGCAAATCGCACCCTTGATCTTATCGCCAACATCCATCACGTTCATGAGCGAAAGCACATCGACTTCCAAGGACTTAGGAGCCAGCACGCGAGAGCGGAAACCCTTGCGAAGTGCATCGACCCATTCCTTGCGGATGGCCATCACCAGTTCATTATAGCCCAAAGAATCATCGCCACTCAATGTCATGGAATCGACAATGTAAGCATCCACGCCAGCATTCGTGAAAAGTTCCATATACCACTTCAAGTACTGCTCTTTGTTCGAAGCAGCCTCAGACGGCATATAGACCTTGCGGATAATCGACATTTTTGCAGGGACAGTAACTGAAGTCGCTACGATATCCTTAATCTGATTCTCATCGATCCACTGCTGGAGAGTGCTTTCGAAAAGGAAGATATCATAAATGGGGTTGCACTCCACTGGGAGGACAGCCAGTTTGACAACCTTCTTTGCAGAAGAGTCCACGAGAGCGACCTTCATATAGTGGTCGCCGACTTCAACACCAAGGTATAACTTTGATTCGCTCATATATATACTTATGTAAAGTTTTCTTCCTAAAACTAATCAAAAATTATCGATTGTAACATGTTTTCGAGCTTTTTCTTT
>CAMZFJ010000092.1 GCA_947306025.1 uncultured Fibrobacter sp. | reverse complement strand
GTAAAACTAGCCTCAATCGAAGAAAAGGATGCAGAAATCTATCAGGACGAGCGATCAGAAAGCTTACATGCACTCCGATGCATCTTGGACGACAGACCAATACAGGACCTAAATGTCCCCTCCACCATCAAATCAAGAGATGAAAATTGCACAGACGTTAAATGGACACCCAAAGTCAAGCCCTGCCTTATCGGCAATACAGACAACTGCGAATATGGTGAATTCGAGGGTAATAAGACCGTAAAAATCGGGAACCAAACATGGATGAAATACAAGGAAATGGTCAGGCCCGTTTTCGGAGGAGAAACATGCCCGGATGGTTGGGTTGTACCAGACTCGGCACAATGGCAGGAACTCATCGACAATGTCGGCGGAATCTGTTTTGCTGGCAAAATGCTCAAGTCTAAGTCTGGATGGAACAGCGGAAACGGCATGAACGCCTATGGTTTTGACCTAAAACCGACCGGTTATAATACCGTCTTTGTCGATTACGAAAAGCATTCAACCTCACTCGCATGGGACTTTTACGGAGAACGGTCTGCCGCACCCATTTTTATAAGGAATGGACTTTCAACGACCTACAATACGGCAATCATGTTCGCAACCGACGATGGCCCCTATTTCACCAGGCATGATCATGAGACAGCAAATCTTTTTTGCATAAAAGGCGGACCAGCCCCCAATATACTAGACTCACTGTTCAACCCGGATATCGATTATGGAGAGTTTACCGACTCTCGTGACGGACAAACCTACAAAACAACCATTATCGGCTCACAAAAATGGATGGCACAAAACCTAAACTACAAGACCAATTCCAGCGTTTGCTACCTGGACTATTACTATGCAGACTATAGTAACAATTTCGGGAGGCTCTATAAATTTCGAGAAGCAAACAAGGTGTGCCCGGACGGCTGGCACCTACCAGAAGAAGAGGAATTCGATGAGCTTATATCCATTGCCGCTCCCAATCACAGAATGAGAGAACTAGTCTCCAAATATTATGGGGAAAAGGATACATACGGTTTTTCCATCGCATTCGGCGGTTATGCCCAAGACATTCACGGAGATCGCAATAACTTATACTATTCCGGGATGCGCCGTCACATTGATTTTAATTCAATAGCCTCGGCATCATTCTGGAGCACCATGGGTAGTGCTCTCTTCGCAGAAAAAGGCTTTTTGCACGATACCCTGGATATCGGCGATAGAGACTGGAATATCTATTACCTTTCGGTTCGCTGCGTAAACGACACTCTCTTTAACAAAGATAACCCCGAAAAAACAGAAGAATAATCCAAATAATGAGCTTCAATTCCAACCGTCTAGACGCTTTTCTTTCGCACCTCGGGGTAGAACGTAATCTTTCCCCGGTGACGATACAGAGCTACCAAGAAGACTTGCGTCATTTTGTCGCATGGCTGGACGAGAACGGAATTGACCTCAAGGACTTAAAGCCCGAAAAACTGGACGAATTTTTGACGCTTACGGCGGGGCAGGAAGAATATTCACCCACATCGGTGGCGAGGCATTTTTCGAGCTTGCGCGGGTTCCTCAAGTACATGCAGAACCAGGGCGAGTACGACTACAGCACGGAATCGATGCTTGCGACTCCGAAGCTCGGGCATTACTTGCCGCAGTACCTGACCCGCGAAGAAATTGACAGTGTTTTTGAGAGTGCCGCGAATGGCAAGAACCCGCTTCGCGATACGGCTTTGATTGAACTCATGTATAGCGGTGGTTTGCGCATCTCGGAAGCGCTTGGCATCAAGCTTGCGCAGGTTGATTTGCAAAACGAATGGCTTTTGCCGATTGGCAAGGGCAACAAGCAGCGCCTTGTGCCGCTCGGGAGCAAGGCGAAGGAAAATCTTCGCGCTTGGATTGAAGAGGGGCGCCCGCTCACGCATCCGACAACAGACAATGTCATCCTCAATTCGCGAGGCAAGCCCATGACTCGCATGGGGGCGTGGAAAATTGTGCAACTGCATACCGTGCACTTGAGCAAACAGGTCTCGCCGCATACGTTCCGCCATAGCTTTGCGACGCATTGCCTCGAAGCGGGCATGGATTTGCGCGTTTTGCAAGAACTTCTCGGGCATGCCGACATCAGCACCACGCAGATTTATACGCATGTCGACAAGGAATTTATCAAGGAAGAACACCGCTCTTACCATCCTAGAGAAAATACCGCGCGGTCTAGATTTAATGGAAAAACGCCTTAGGCCGCTCTCGCCAATTTGTATATTTCTTCTATGCGATTTTGTTTAAATCATTTGGCTGTTTTGGTGTGCGCTTTGGCGCTTTTTTTGAATGGTGGCGCTTGGGCTGAAGAGTCTAACGTTCGAGATTCCGTGATAAACTTGTTTGTGCATGATTATGAAGATTCGAAATCTCCAGATTCGTTGAGTCTTGTTGAAAAATTCAGTGAAACAGAAATGCTTCGGCAGGAGCTTGATCAGGTCCAGTATCTCCGTAATGCGATGAAAAAAGCGTTGCAAGACGATAGCCTTGAACGATTAAAGACTTTGGTCGATGTCGCCGATTCGTATGAAAAATCATCTACGTATTTTATAGTTCATGATTGCGAAAAGCTTCTCTTGAAATACTTTTTAGGCGATTTTGAATCGCTCAGTGATGTGCAATTTGTGTCTCGTTATAATACTAGGCCGGATTATGCTTACGATGCGTTCTATAAAACCTTTAAGGAAAAATTGAAAGAGGAAATCGAATCCGGAAAACTTGATGAAAAACTCAAAAGTGTTGATGATGAGAGTGACCGACTTTTTATTTATATTATACTAAATGGTTTCTTTAAATATAAATATGATATAGAATCGTTGATTGAAAAACACAAGTTCCAGTTGAAAAAACGGGAACAGTTGGAGTATCTTGTTGATACTTATTGGGACCGAAAGACAGTTGATCATCTTAGGTCGTTTACGTTTATCTTAGGTGGCTCCTATGTGGCTCTTTTAGGAAATATTTCGGAAAAGGTCGAAAATGGTTTTGGTTTTTATGGGGGAGCAAATTGGTTTTGGAACAATGTGAGTTTAGAAAGCCAAATTACGGCGCATTTCAATGATGTTCGTTCCAGTGATACTCTTCATTTTACCAATATTGGTTTGAATTTAAATGTTGGCTATTTCTTTAGGAATATTTCGTTGTTGTGTTATTTAACGACTGGTGTAGAAGTTGATTCCTATGGAGAAAATAAAAGTTATGATGATAAAAGAAGAACACGCGATGACTTGCATCAGGTTTATCCGGTGTATGGCGCAGGTGCTTTGATCGATTTGTTATTCTTTCGCTTCAGAGCGGGTGTAAAAAATATTTGGGGTGATCATACGGTGAACGCTTCTGGTTTTAGATTTTATATGTCATTTGAGCTTGCTATACCTATGATTACGATGAAACCGGTGAAATTTGTTTATCCAGATTCCATGGAACGCTAGTATGATTCAGTTTATTTTTGCGATTGTTTTGACGTTTCTTTCTTATAGCTTTGCATTCGATGATGTTGTGGTGAATTCGGAAATGGTGGCGAAAAAGCTGGAATCAGCGCCTGTCGCTTATTACGGATCGCTTATCAATAGCAATGTGTATAGCATGGACAAGTTGCCGTGGGTCCATTTTGATCAGGAATTCCCAGATGTCTATAAATCTTTTATGGAATGGTCTGAACTGAAAATGGCCCGAATGCAGCGGGATTTGGCTGAAGCGCCTGAGATTGTTCGCAAAACATTTGAACTGCGCTCGCACAAAGAATCAAGCGATTTCTATTTAATTCATAACATCATTCGTGTAGATAAAGTATATGATAAAGCGACGAAAACTTGGGTGAATCCGCCTCCTGAAAAATCAAAAAAAGTTTTCACTCAATTTGCGTATGCTGGGCCTGATATTATAAAGAATTCTTCTTCGTTTAAATTGGTCCAGCGCATAATTTGCAATCCCAATTTAAATTATGAAAAACCGGATAAGCGAATATTCTTCTTGGATGGTGTGTCAGAATCTGTTGCTTTCTTGGATGCGCCGAATTTGGAAAATGTGCAGTTTTTACCATATCGCTTGTATTATAGCGTGGAACCGAATCAAGCGATTGAAGTTCGCAAACGCATTGAATCTCTCGTCTATGCTGGTGATTATGCTACTGCCGCTATGCTTGCGGATTCCGCCGATTTGTCGCCGCGTTCGAAAGCTATTTTGAAATACTTGAACCGTGATTATGAATTTATTTTAAATAAAGATTCCGTGTTTAATCATTTGGTATCGCAAAGTACGTATCGCTATGAAGATGGTCTTGATTTGCTTTTGAAACGCACTGCAGAGCGTGATTATCATGAAAATTTTAAATGCGAAGAATTGCAAGATAAGCCTGAGGTCAATAAAGATTTGGCTTGTCCGATTGCGGAGGCAATTGCTCTTGGCAAAATGTTCAAACCACTGATTAATGGTGAGTCTAATTTCAGTTTTGGAATGGGGGCCGATTTTAGCTACCCGTTCTTGGTTGGCGATTTCCCGGATTATAAAGCGTATTTTTTCTTTAATGTCGCTCTTGATTTTCGAGTTTATGATGCCTTGTTTTCCTTTGAGTTCAATGGGCGAGCTTTGGATGCTAAGTGCGATTCCTGTGGCTTCTTTGATTATGGATTTCAGTCTTTGCTAGGCTATAGAATTTTTAAGACAAAGTATTTTGAAAGTGCCGCTTTTGCAAATCTGGGTGCCGCGTTCTATGTGGTTCGCGGAGATGGTGAAAAAGAACGCGAAAACAAGCAAGAAGGTTATTTCCGTTACGGTTTTGGAGCGTATGTGGATTATATTTTCCCGAGTCTTGAGGGCAAATCCATGCCTAAGGGGGATCCGCTGGTCGGGCGATTTGCGATTCGTTTAAAGGCTGGTTTTCATAACATGAAGGCTTCGAAATATGGACATTCCAATGGTATTTCTCCGTATATATCGCTAGGGTTTAGGTTGCGTGGCGATGTTGTCGAACTTTGGAATGCTAATGATTTTGCTAGATTTGATATCCAAGATTAATTATGAATCGTTTCCTCGCTATATTGTTGCTTGCTTCGTCTTTGATGGCGTCGGTTGCTTTCGCCGGGCCTCTAGAAACCCTGAAGGGTTCACAGTTTACGCATGACGGTTTGTTTGCCAAGGCCTCGGTGGGGGTTGGCTATGCTTCGTTTGAAAATGCAGATGGCGAGGAAACCATGGTTGCTGATGGCTTTGGGATGGAACTCCATGGCAAGCTTGGGTTTTATGTCATTCCTGATTTAGCTTTGCATGCGAACATGGGCTTCGTAATGTATTCCGATTTCCGCGAAACGCGCTATGGACTCCACATGTATGTAGATCATGATTTTTATGTGTTGAGTTCGTTTTTTGTGGGAGCCGGTGCTACTTATTATGTTCCGATTTCATTTTGGAATAATGTGTTTATTAGCGGTGCGCTCGGTGTAACAGGCTACAGGCTTGATTGCCGTAGGTATTCTGGAAATACAGGGCTCAAGGCTTTCAGTTTTGAAATTGAAGCCGGCAAGGACTGGTGGGTGAGTGAACACGTTGGCTTGGGCATTTCGCTTGCGTTCAATTCCCATGAGTATTGGTCCGATTATGATGGCGTGTTTCGTTCGTCGTCGATCATGTTGATGTTTTCCGTATCGTTTAATTAGACTGCCCTAAACGCCATTCAGAGGCTGTAAGGAAAGTTCCTGTTATTTTTTTTGAAAAAAAAACACCCTCGATTTGTAATCGAAGGCATTTGGTTTAAACTCTAGTAACTTATAACTGCGTCAAGGGCGCTATTATCGTTCTAGCTTAAAGTACACGCCAGCGAGAGGCGGGAGCTTGATGCACAGGCTGCAATCGCGGTTCTGCCACGGAATGTCCTGTGTCCAGACTTCACCGAGGTTGCCTACGTTTGAGCCTCCGTACAACTCGGAATCGGTGTTGAAAATTTCTTTCCATGCGCCGCGGGCCGGAGTTCCAAGACGGTAGTCGTTGCGAACAACCGGAGTAAAGTTGAATACGCACAAAATCATATTGCCGTGGTCATCTTTACGGACAAAGCTAACGATAGAATTATCGGCATCATCGCACCAAATCCATTCGAAGCCGGTGTAGTAATGATCGATTTCCCAGAACGGGGAATTTTCCTTGTAGATGTGGTTCAAATCTTTCATCATCTGCAAGACCTTGCCGTGGCTATCCCAGCTGACCAAGTGCCAGTCGAGCGAACGCTTTTCGTTCCATTCGCGGAACTGCCCGAATTCGTTGCCCATGAAGTTGAGCTTCTTGCCCGGATGTGCGTACTGGAATGCGTAGGTGAGGCGGAGGTTTGCAAATTTCTGCCAGTTGTCGCCCGGCATCTTGCCAAGCATACTGCCCTTGCCGTGCACCACTTCGTCGTGGCTGAAAACTTGAATAAAGTTTTCGCTGTAGGCGTACACCATGCTGAACGTGAGCTGGTTGTGGTGGTACTTGCGGTGGATCGGTTCGTGCTGGATGTAGGAGAGGAAATCGTTCATCCAACCCATGTTCCACTTGTAATGGAAGCCGAGGCCGCCTTGCTCTGGCGGGCGCGTGATGCTCGGGAAGCTTGTGGATTCTTCGGCAATCAAAATAGCATGCGGAGTCAATCGACCCATGATGCTGTTCAAGTGCTTGAGGAATTCAAGCGTATCGTAGTTGATGTTTCCGCCATCCTTGTTCGGAACCCATTCGCCCGGTCCCTTGCCGTAGTCGAGGTAGAGCATGGATGCCACAGCGTCCACGCGGAGGCCATCGCAGTGGAATTCCTTGAGCCAGTACATTGCGTTTGCAATGAGGAAGTTCTTGACTTCGTTACGGCCGAGGTTGAAAATATATGTGCCCCAGTGCGGGTGTTCGCCCTGGCGCGGGTCGGCGTGCTCGTAGCAGGCGG
>CAMZFJ010000091.1 GCA_947306025.1 uncultured Fibrobacter sp. | reverse complement strand
GTATCATGGTGTTAATTTTTTCGAGTGCAAAAATAATATTTTTTTACATCTAAAATCACGAAAAACACGAAAAAATTTCTTCATATTTTTTTCAAAAATTTGGCTGCACGTTTAATTATTTGTTGTATCTTTGCAGCAGACTGTTGAGGATATAGCAGCGAATTGGGCGCTGCCGAAAATTGCTCAACAGTCTTTTTTAATTCTTCTTTTGATTCTGGATATATCAAATCTTCAGTGCTGCTTTCACCAATCTTCTCAATGTCACGAGCAAAAGCAGTACTTATATTTGTCACCTCAGTGTTTTTACCAAAATAATGAACTTCAACTCCAGCGCAAACAATTTGTCCCTCAAGCATTTAAAAATCAATAAATTATCAAATTCCAACAGGCAATCTGGCGATTCCTTTTGGGGTTAATAATAAATCTTACGATGCTCGGGAAGTGTGGATTCAATAATTTGGTGCAAAAATACACTTTTTTTCAAGAAACCGTCAATTCAATTAAAAAAGTTTGTATTTTTGCACCGCGAAAAAAAAGCATAGTGAAAACAATAATGGTTATGTAAAATAAAATTGTAAACAAATAATACTCAGAGCTTTACGCTCTTGTTCCCTTTCGTTAAAATCTGGTAAATTTTACAAAGCATCGGGAATAAGTAGGCGAAAAGCTCACGTCGTTTTGGCGTGAGTTGTTTCCCCTTATCGGATGCACAGGTTTACCAGAGCCTAACGAAACGATATGGAAAGAAATGGCAAACGCCTTTTTTAATGCATACTGGAATAGGAGCTTTAAGATCTGAAAAGGTTTTGAGGCTCTTTTTTTTGTTGCCGCAAAATGAAAAATTAGGAAAAATTGAAAGAATAATAACAAAATAAACACAACTACAAAATGAAGAAAAAATTTACATTTTTAATGGCGGCGTTGATGCTGCTGACAATTATTGGACTGCCGGGAAAGGCGGTGGGACAAACAAGAACAACTGTAACATATAAGTTGACGATTAATGCAGATGATTTTAATACCACAAGCTATGCTGCCAACAACAACGAGAAAACATCCGATGCTGTTTGCACTACTGACAATACAAAAACCTACGAGGTTAAATGGACCTCATATCAGGTTATGAAAAACAGTACCAACATGCAATGGCAAAAAAGCAAGGGCTATATTTATAATTCTACTGATTTGGGTACCATTACCAGTGTAACCGTTACAAGTTCTGCCGGTTCATTCACCACATATTATGGAGATTCAGAACAACCGTCTTCTGGTTCGTCAGGAGCAGGAAAGGGATATTTCAAAACTTCAGTTGGTGGTGCAACTGGAACTACTTCAAAAATGGAAGTGACATTCCAAATCGAAGAAGGCGGTTCAACGACCACAGCTACCACAACCACCATTAACGCAACTGGCATCACTAACACCAATCTATACAATGGCACAGCTGCTGGCTCGTTGAGTGCTTCGGTAACTGTAACTTCTGGTGGTGCTGCTGTAACAGGGGCAACAGTAAGCTGGACCTCTAGCAATACAACTGTTGCTGATATCGCTAGCAATGGTGCTGTAACTCTTAAAGCCACTGGTAATACCACCATCACAGCTGCTTATGCGGGAGATGCGACATATAGCGCAAGCTCGGATACGTATGATTTAATAGTCATTAACGAAAATCCCGACCTAAAAACAATTTGGAGCGAGAACTTCTCAAGCTATTCAGAAGATGACGTGCCAACAGGAGGTGATTACAGCTATGCTTGTGAAGATGGAACTAGTGATACAAAAATATATGATGCAAACCTAGCTGGTGGTGCAGAACCCGAATTGTTAGTGGGAAAAGGAGGTGGCTCTTTTACTGCTACCATACCTCTTTTACATCCCACCTATGGTTATTCAGGAGACTTGATTTTGACCTTCAAGGCAAATAACACCAATGTTTCAGTTTCGACAACCACAACTGGAGTCACAATTACTGGTAGCATTGCCAGTGGTACAAATACTTTTACGCTTTCTGGTGTAACAACAATAACGGAAAATATTGTAATAAGCTTTACTAACTCAAATAGTAGTAATGTGCGTATTGACGACATTGTTCTGAAAGGTCTTCAGGCAGAACTTACAACAGTGGCGACACCTGTTATTAGCCCTGCTGGTGGTGCGGTTGTTTCAGGAAGAGATATTACTATTACATGTGCAACAGAAGGAGCTTCTATTTACTATACAATGGGGGCAAATCCAGCCGACCCAACTTCAAGTAGCACTCTATATAACCCTGCCAACAAGCCAACCATTACAGCTGCTACAACAATTAAAGCTATAGCAATTAAGAAAGATTGGACCAATAGCGCTGTTGCATCTGCAGATTATACGATAGCACTACCTTGCGCTACACCTACAATTTCACCTGCAGCTGGTGAGGTGGAGTCAGGAACAGAAGTTACAATTACATGTGCAACAGAAGGAGCTTCTATTTACTATACAATGGGGGCAAATCCAGCCGACCCAACTTCAAGTAGCACTTTATATAATTCATCCAGCAAGCCAACCATTACAACAGCTACAACAATTAAAGCCATCGCTGTAAAAGATGGAAATGCCAATAGTGAGGTGGCTTCTGCAGCATACAATATTATAGATTATGCTTCGTTGACAGAAGATTTTACATATGATGGAAATGGCAAAAACGATCTTCCTACAGGTTTAACAGCATATAATCTTGGAAGTGGTTATGCATCTTCTCCAAAAATGCAATTTGAGAACAAGAACTCAAATATCAGTTCACTTATTCTTAAGCTCGGAGAGGCTCCAATTTCAATTTCATACGACATAAAGGGTAACAGTTTCTCTGGTGGAACATTCAAAGTTCAACTTTCGGAAGATGGTTCAAATTATGAAGATTTAGCTGTTTATTCTACACTTGGAGACAAACAAAGCGTCACACATATTTGTAATAACAGTGATGTTAGATATATAAAATGGATATATACTAATAAATCTTCTGGAAATGTTGGCCTTGGCAATATCAATGTGACCAAAAGTGCAACTATCAATGATTTGACAATTACTTCGTCAAAAAAATATACAGTAGAAAGCGGTGCTGTTTTAACATTAACAGGTACTGTTTCCAATGATTATCCAGCCAACCTCATCATCGAAGACGGCGGTCAGCTAAAAGTTTCATCAAAAGGTGTACAGGCTACATTCAAAAAGACTATCAGTCAATCCACAAGGAGTTCCGCTTGGAACACCATTTCATCACCTGTTGGTACGATTGATGACGTTACCACTGTAACCAACCTTGTGACAGGTGCCGATTTACAATACAACCTCTACCGTTACAACGAAACAAAACCTAGCGGCCAATGGGAAGCATACGACGAAGACGATTTCACAACACTTGAAAAAGGTCGTGGTTATTTATATCGTAACAACGGTAAAGAGATTGCATTTGCAGGTGAAGTAAATACTACGAGTGCTACAGTGAATCTTACAGCATCGAACACTGCATTGCCACAGCTCAAAGGGTTTAATCTCATCGGCAACCCATTCGGAGAAGATATCACAATGGATGATATCGATAATGAATCATTCACTGGAGGCTATGTTATTACAAACGATGGAAAATGGAGCGCATCTCCGGTATTAACAATCCAACCATGTCAAGGCTTCCTTGTACAGGTTGACAATCCTGAAACTATCACCATCAATAAACCTGTATCCAAAGGAACAACATACAACAAAGAATACATCAAATTCATTGTTGCCAATAGTCAATATGAAGATGCCGCATTTGCATTGTTTGAAAAAGGTTATGGACTTAACAAGATAAACCACCGCAATGCCGACATCCCAATGCTCTACATCAATAAAGATAATAGAGACTTGGCTATTGCAACTATGAGCGATGACACCAAGTCATTCAACCTCAACTTTAAGGCAATGACCATGGGACAGTACACATTGAGCTACAAAGCCACTGGCGAATACAGCTACCTCCACGTCATCGACCGCTTTACAGGTGAGGATGTCGACATGCTCCTCGAAGGTGAGTATAAATTTGTGGCAACACCAAATGACAACGAAGCCCGTTTCATCGTAAAACTCGGTTACATGCCAGACTACAGCGATGTTGAGAATGACATCTTCGCATACCAGAATGGTAGTGAGATCCTTGTGAGCGGCGAAGGCGAATTGCAAATTTTCGATGTTACAGGAAGAAATGTAATGACAACAATGATCAATGGTGCGGAATCAATCAATATTCCAGCCAAAGGTGTTTACATCTTCCGACTTGTTGGAAAAGAAATCAAAACTCAAAAAATTGTTGTTCGTTAAATTATGAAAGGAGAAAATACAATGAAAAAGATATTATTTGCAATCGCTATAGTTTTGACAATTAGCTTATCAGCCAATGCACAACGCAAAGATGGTTTCTTCAGTAACAGCTATGACAATGTCAACAGAGGAGATGCCGATCCTACTGATGCCGGTTTGGGTCTTCCAAATAACGCCGGATTTGTAAGCGGTGGTTCTTATGGCACTGACCAAAACGCCCCTCTCGGCAGCGGTCTGCTCATCCTCACCGCTCTTGGTGCAGGATATGCTGTCGCACGTAAGAAGAAATAAGATCAGATAAAATGTAAATCTATTTTACATTGTTTAGTTTTGTTTAGTTGGCCCCCGCCGTGACGGTTAGGGGGTCTTTTTTTTGCAACCAAAATAGCATCGTAAGACATTATCTGCTGACAAATTAATGAAGATGATTATATCAGCCTGACTGATATAGCCAGAGTTATAAATCCATTGGAGCCCAAGGATGTTGTAAAAAACTGGTTTAGACAAAAGAACACCATAGAATATCTTGGATTATGGGAAAAACTATACAATCCGGATTTTAAAGGGGTCGAATTCGGTATAATTAGAAATAGCGCTGGTAATAACATTTTCGTATTATCAGCAAAACATTGGATAGAAAAGACCAATGCGATCGGAATCACCGCTAAAGAATGGAGGGAACAAAACCCTGAATTGCAAGGAAATATAAGAGATTATGCACAAACAAAACAGCTGATATGTCTTTCAAATCTTGAGAATATCAATTCTGTATTAATTAACGATGGTATTCCTCAAAATTAATTTTGTAATCTGAAAAATGAAAAAATCATTGCAATTTTGTCGCGTAATTAAAAATTTGTATCTTTGCGCTGATTTGTCAAAAATTTATCACAATGAGAACTATTTTATCATGGGCGATTGCCGCCATCATCGTTATTAGCGCCGTGACATTCACCGGCTGCAAGAAGGAAATTCCAACTAACAACAACCAGTGGGTCGCAGAGACGCTTGCCTTCAAAGTGAACAATTCTTCTGACGAGTTTATTATGAAAAGGGTGGAAGGTGGTGATTACTCGATGGAGTATATGTACGATGACCAAGTGAAAACCGTCACAGGAACGCTCTCCAGTTTCTATATCTGTCCCGTCGAGGTGACCAACAAGCTTTGGGACGATGTTATGGGCTGGAGACCCGAAGGACAGTTAAATAATGGCGACTCGTACCCAGTCAGCAATCTGAACTACTACGACATCGTCAAGGAAGGTGGTTTCATCGACAAGTTGAACACGATGTGCGCCAGCCAGCTGCCATCTGGCATGCGATTCGCACTGCCAACTGAAGCACAGTGGGAATACGCAGCCTGCGGCGGACAAATGTCGATGGGTTACACATATTCCGGATCCAACACCTTAGACGAAATAGCTTGGTACGCTGGCAACTCGGAAGGCACGACCCATCCTGTCGGTTTGAAGCAACCCAATGAGCTTGGTCTCTACGACATGACTGGCAACGTATGGGAGTGGACCCGCGACAACTTCCTATATTTCGACAAACTCCCGCTCGTACAAGGACTCGACTATGTCTGCACCGCCGAAAATAACTACCGCGTCACCCGCGGCGGCAGCTACGGCACTAGACAGCAAGGTCTCGAGACAGCCTACCACACATGGCTGGGAATGCACCAGTCCTATATAAACCGTGGCCTGCGCCTCGCCCTCGTGAAAGACTTCGACGAAGAAAAAATTGTGGAACCTGCGCAACCCGATAACTTCCTCTCCATCACCGTGAACAACGGCACAGTCGGCTATTACCTCCCGATGGTTGAAGTGAAGGGCGGCGACTACGAGTTGGTTTACGAGCGCGTCGGTGAACAGAAAACCTTCACTGGAACGCTTTCCGATTTCTATATCTGTCAAACTGAAACGATGAACTACATCTGGGAAACCGTCATGGGCTCGATACCCGAAGGCCAAACCGAGAGCGATGGTCTTTATCCCGTTACGATGGTTAACTATGAGGATATCACCGGACCTGGCGGCTTCCTCGACAGGTTGAACGCCATGTGCGCTGACCAGTTGCCCGCCGGGATGCAGTTTGCCCTCGCCACTGAGGCCGAATGGCACTATGCCGCCAACGGCGGACGCAAGTCGCAGGGATACACCTACGCCGGTTCAAACACAATAGGCGATGTGGCTTGGTATAACGACAATGGCGGACAAGCCTCTCACTTTGTCGCTTCCAAGCAGCCCAACGAACTCGGCATCTACGACCTGAGCGGTAATGTCTGGGAATATTGCAACGACTGGTATGCCGATCTGGTCGACCTTCCTGCCGAACAGGGCCTCGACTATACCGGTCCCGAGTCAGGCGAAGTTATTGTGGGCTGCGGCGGCTGCTACGAAAGCGAATCTTACACCTGCACATCTGCTTACCACGGCCGAGAAATTGAACACAACGGCCGCAACGCCACAGTAGGATTCCGCATCGTTTTGAGATGAAAATTAATTTTTTCAGAAAAATGTCGCACGTATTAATAAAAGTTGTATTTTTGCAGTCCGAAAAATTTGAAAAAATATTAAATACAAATTAATGTACGCAATCGTTGAAATAGCAGGGCAGCAGTTCAAAGT
>CAMZFJ010000090.1 GCA_947306025.1 uncultured Fibrobacter sp. | reverse complement strand
CCATAGTGACTTTCGTGATCATCACAATGGTTCAGCACAAAAGCCTTCGGCTTATCGCCATAGCGATCCAGGTTCTGCAAAGATTCCTTAATGGCATCCATGGAATGGAGACCGTAATACAATACAATAAGTGTCAAATCCACTAGCGGGTAAATCATGTAGGCATCGGCCACAAGGCCGGTCGGCGGAGTATCGATAATAATCAGGTCATATTTCGGGCGGAGTTCATCCAGAAGTTTCTTGAACATGTCGCCGCGCAAAAGTTCAAAAGCGACCATCCTGAAATTGCCGGCTTCAAGAATGTCTAGGCCATTGATTTCTGCCCCTCTATAAACCGTTTCTTCAAACGTCTTTTTACCCATCAAAACATCTGTCAAACCGATTTTTGAAAAACGACAAGCGCCCTTACGCATATCTGCATCGATGTAAAGGACTTTCTTACCGACAAGTGCATACGCTGCCGCTAGGTTTGTCGAAATAAAGCTCTTGCCTACTTTCGGAACAATCCCCGTCACCATGATAACTTGATGTTCCTTGTTTACGCTGTATGAAAAGTCTATTGCCGTAAGGATAGAACGGATAGACTCGCTAAGCATATTATTAGGATTTTGCACAACAAACGGTTTACGGGTTTTCTTGAACAAGCGCATCATATGCTTGTCCACATGTTCAGGAACCCTTGCAATCACACCGGTATTCGTTTCACGTTCAATTTCAGAGATACTACGGATTCCGTTACGCATCATACGCAAAAAGAATACAAGCAAAACACCAAGCATAAACGAAGCGGCAACAGAGCAAATGATAATGTTCATTTTTCTCGGTTTGCTCGGGGAATAGTTGATTCGCGCCAAATCAACGATACGCACGTTTCCGACTTCACCTGCGCGGACGACTCGCAATTGCTGGACTTTGTTCAACATTTCCGTATAAACTTCGTTATTGACGGCAACGTCTTCTCTCAAACGCTGAACTTCCTGTTGCGTCAAAGGCATTTTTTCAGCATTCTTTTTGAGCTTGGAGATTTCGAATCTCAATCTATTCTGCTGTTTGACGATAGTCTGGACGTTCGGGTGTTCTTCCTTGAATAATCGCATTGCAGCCTGACGCTGCTGTTCCAAGTCCAGCAACTGCTTTTGCAATTCGCGTTCTTTTTGCAAATGCGCCTGAGTTTCACCAATCATGTCAACAGAGCCGATACTATAGCGGTAATCCGCCAAGATTTTCTCTGTGCTATCCAGTTTTTTCTTCACTTCGGGCAGCTGCTTTTCCAAAAATTCAAGTGTCTTGGCGGCTTCTGCACTGCGCATTTCAACGTTCTGGCGCAAATAAGTCTTTGCGATTGTATTCAAGATAGAGGCGGCCCTATCCGGATAGCGGTGATTGTAGCGAACTTCGATTATACCGGTCTTCTTACCTTTTTCGGCAACGTTAAGTCCACTTTTCAAAGCCCCCATTGCCGAAAGATCACCCGACTGGGAAAGTCTAAACAACTGTTCCGGTTCGGCCCGCATATTAGACACATGGATGTTTAAAGTATCGTCACCATAAGGAACCCTAAACATTTCCCCCACCTTGCCCTGCAACAAGACATGACCTTCAGGAGCGATAACATCATAAGTTTCAGCCCCAGTTGCCATCGCCATCCATTTTTCTGCGCGAGCAAATCGAGGAATATAAAGAGAATCAAGGTCCATGCGACCTTCTTTATGCCTAAAGCGGTCACCAATCCCTACAGGCTCTGCATTAAAGCAAAGGTGTTCTGTTTCTACAACATGGCCCAACACCATGCGGCTCTTGATGAGCTCAATTTCGGCATCGGCAGGGCTTGCCACATCAAGGAGTTCACCCATCTCGCCCATAGCCTTTCCTGCCTTGCCACCCTTGACATCGATTTGCAACAGAATGTCGCTTGTGTACTCTGGGCGTAACCAATTGGCAATAGTAATACCAACAGCGGCCCCAAAAACAAGGAACAACAGCAGAATAAATTTCTTTTTCCAAAGAATTTGCAAAGCCTCAAGCAATGTAATGGTATTTACATTTTGAGGAATTTGAATAGCGGCTTGGCTTATAGCCTTTTGTTCTTCTTTTTCCATCATGTTACAAAAATAATCTTTTTTTAATAGATTATTGCGTTCAAATTATTTTCAGGGGCGTTTGTTAATGTACCAACGAAACAAATTTCACATGACTTTGGGGAGCCATGCAAGGTATGTTTTCGTCAAGCCCTTTTTTTCGCAAAAGCGATTTCTTTTTGAATGGTTTGAACCCTTTTGATTCCGATTTTTCTAAAACGGTTTTATTGAATTTTTCCGGAGTCGTGAACGAAGGAACAATGGCATGCAGAGCACGAATGGCAATTTCGTCGTTATTTTCAGAAGCGGCGCACTTGAGTTTCCACAGTTCGTTAATAAACGTAGATGTATCGATATCGATTTGCTTTCCGATGAAGATAAGCTTGTTCTTGGTCTTTTTCAAGCCTTCTTCGTTCATCAAAAGTTCTTCCTTGATTTTTTCGCCAGGGCGCAGTCCCGTGAACTTGATGGGCACGTCCTTATAAGGCACCTTGCCGTACATACGGATCAAGTTTTCGGCAAGCGTTACGATTTTCACTGGCATGCCCATGTCTAGTACAAAAATTTCGCCGCCATGCGCAATACTTGCCGCTTCGAGCACAAGGCTTACGGCTTCTGGAATTGTCATGAAGTAGCGGATAATTTCGGGATGCGTGACGGTAACCGGCTTGCCTTGTTCAATTTGACGTTTGAACAGCGGAATCACGCTACCGTTAGAGCCAAGGACATTGCCAAAGCGCGTCACGACAAATTCCGTATTGCTGTCTTTGCACATGGACATAAAGCGCACAATCATTTCGCAGCAACGCTTAGAAGCCCCCATGACATTCGTCGGGTTCACTGCCTTGTCCGTGCTGATCATCACGAACTTCTTCACGTTATTGAACATAGCAAGGGTAGCCACATTGAACGTTCCGACAACGTTATTTTTTATCGCTTCCATCGGATTGTTTTCCATAAGCGGAACATGCTTGTGCGCTGCCGCATGGAACACCACATCCGGATGATAAGTCTTGTAGATTTTATTCATGCGGAAATAGTCGCGAACACTAGCAATAAGAGTGACAAGGTTCAACGACTTTCCGTATTCCATCACCAATTCCTGCTGGATATCGTAAGCGTTGTTTTCGTAAATATCGACAATGATAATTTGCTTCGGATTGTATTTCGCTATTTGTCGAACAAGTTCACTACCGATACTACCACCACCGCCGGTTACCATACATACTTTATTCTCAATGTAGGCGCGGATATCTTTATTGTCGAACTTGATTGGTTCACGGCCAAGCAGGTCTTCAACCTTAATGTCTCGGATTTGAGTAGCGTAGCTAGTCGCACCGTCTCCGACTTGAGAGGTATCTAAAAGGGATCCAACAAAAGGAATAACCTTCACCGGAAGTCCAGTCTTGCCGCACACGTCCATAATTGTCTGGCGGTCTTTGGGCGGGCAACTCGGGATTGAAAATAGAATTTGTTCTATTTTTTCATGTTTTGCAATTTTCGGGATATCGATCGTAGAACCAGCAACTAGCACGCCCTCAAATGGTTTCCCGATTTTATCACGGTCGTCATCGATGAGGCAAACCGGATTAATCCTTGCGGCAACCGAAGTTGCAAGTCCCTTTTCGGCATCCGACGAACTATTCTTAATTTCGTTCAGCAAAAGCGCGGTAGCCTTCCCTGCACCGATAATCATGGTTCGTTTTTTCAACGCATCACGATGGCCCAGTTCCACGAGAGAAATAAATGTATTGCGGAACATATAACGGAAGAGGCAAGCGCCAAAGCTTGCGATACAAGCCTGTACAAGAGCAAATTCCCAATGCAAAGTTCCACGTACTAAATAAAAGAAAAAGTGCGTAGCGATAAGGCCCGAAAATATCCCCTTCGCGCAGCTCAAAAAATCATAGCGGTTGAGGTAACGCCAAAGCTTGTTGTATGCGCCAAAGAACAAAAGCGCGCTAAAGCACATGATGATGCTCAAAAAGAAAATCGCAAACTGGTCGGCTCGGTCAATCGCCGTTGCATATAGAGGGAGCAGAAAGTTCGCAAACAACCCCGCAACAACAACGATAAACGCATCAGCGAAAGCCAAAACTCGTTTACGAATCCTAAAATTCGAGAACAGTCCCATCACTTTAGACATGTTTAAATACCTACATTTTCACTCAAAAAAGCTTACAATAGCTTTTTATAGTTTACAATATAGTTACAAAACCCTACCAATGAAAGGTGTTATTTACAAAAAATCCTCTATTTTTTCCAAAAATCAGCTCTAATTCAAAAGAAGCATATTGCCCATTATAGCTAAGCGAGGGCGAAATCGTGTATTGCAGCGGGGCTTTCTCGATAAATTTTTTTCGAAGAGTCTTGTAAGGGTCGTTTATGTTGCTCCCGTAATCCACTCCTTTCCAAAGCCATTTGTTATGGATTCCCAAGAAAATATCGGTCCAGGGGCTCCATAAAAGACGGCTATAAACAGTCCAGTCTATCGCAAGGGAATTCGGACCGTTCGGGTTCCCTAGTGGGCGCCCCAAGTGTGCTATTTGCGCCTGGGCAGTATCGTAATGGCAATACGTAAACGGCTCTACGCGAGCGATTTCGGCTATAGTTCCTAATTGAAGCAGCTTGCCTTTTACTTCCATATCGTGAGCGACCTGGACGCCCAACATCGCGGCCCAACGGTTATTGCTGTAACGATTCTCGAAAACCGCATAAGGCGATTCCATATCGTCTAAAAAGAATTCTCCATAAACACGAGCCTTTTTGAACAACTGAACGTTAAAATCAAAGGCCACAGCACCGTTATTGACTCGTTCCGTATAATTCCCCTTTTCAATGAATAGCGGCGCCACCGGCACAAAAAGCCATGGTTTGTTTTCGTTATAAAGGATTTGTAATTCCGAAATACCGAAAGTCACATGTTCGAGAGCCACTTCATAACGATGCGCGTAAAAATTGCGTTCGTTCAAATTCTCTTTGCTATAGCTCCAGGAATTTACGCGAAGGTCAGCGTAGACGCTATAGATTCGCAAAGGACCGAACGTCAAATCTAGCGAAAGCATGTTGTACGGAAGCGCAAACTGGTTCAGCGAAAGATTGTTGTAGTAGCCAGGCCCCCAATGCAAAACGTCGCGAGCGAATTGCAGGCGCGCCCAAGCGTAATTTAAAGCAAGGTGAGCGCGGTAACGGGCAAAACTCACATAATCAATTCCACCATCACCTTGATCTTTAGACTGCACGTCGAAAACTTCGTAGTCGTAACTCTTCGGCTTTTTTGCGGCATGACCTTCGGAATAAATTCGTGCATCAAGATCAAAATCAAGGGAGTCCGCATAGCCGCGAACAAATAGCCCGCCATCAATCGCCGGCCAAATCGTATCGCCAATCACCGTGGACGACTTGTATTCTATGCCAAGAATCGGAGATACCGCAATAGCGAATTTATGCGAAGAATTGCTATCGCTCTCAAAAAACGCCATCGAATTCTTATGATTCTTGTAAAAATTCTTGCGGAATGTCGTATCGCGGCGCGGATACGTAAAGAAATGGCGCCCCTCGCCCACCGTCTGGCGATGGTATTCCAAAAGCATTGGCGCGTATTCAAGGCCGCGCAAATTGCGGGTTCGCTCGGAACCGATAACCGGCGAAGAACCGATTTCGGCAAAGACCACCGTTGCTAAAGCTAGTACTGCAAAAAGCGCTTTCATTCTCCCCTCTCGAATCTTTTATTCTTCGGCGTCCTTGTCGATGACTTCGGCAGCAGAATCGCCGCGAAGCGCCACAAGACGGACTCCGTCCAACGTCAAATACGGATCGTAAGTATCAATAATTTTTGTATGCCCGACGACGGTTCTACCCCAACCGCCAGTTGCAAAAACAGGAACATCCTTCTTACCCATGTCCTGCTTGATTTTGGCAACGAGCGTTTCGAGTTCCGCCATGAATCCGAACAAGAGGCCTGCGCGGATGGCATCATCAGTGTTGTTTGCGATAAGATGCTTAGGCCATTCAATGCTAACCGGCAAAAGGCGTGCCGCTTTTTCAGTAAGCACATCGAGGCTAGCGCTAATGCCTGGAATAATGATACCACCAGCAAAACCGCCGTTTTTCATCACATCAAACGTTGTGGCCGTGCCCATGTCGATAACAATCGCATCCGTCAAGCCGCGTTCCTTGAGCGCAATAATATTGCAAAGGCGGTCTGCACCGAGCGTACTCGGGTTCGGGTATGCAATCGGGCAATTGAGGCAATTCTTGGAACTCACGACTTGCACAGGGCGCTTGAGGAGCGTCTGCAAAGCCTTGACCCACGGGCGCTCCAGCGAAGGCACCACGGTCGAAAGCCCAACATGCGTCACCGATTCCGGCTTAATTTTCGAAAAATGAATGAGACCGCCCACGCGATTCATCACTTCATCCGAAGTGGTTTCCTTGCGGGTCGTGAGTCTCCAATGATCAACAACCTTGTCACCCTTGAAAATTCCGAGAACGGTATGGGAGTTTCCCACATCAACAACGAACGACAAAGTCGATTTTGAATTCTTTTTCATCACGATAAAAGATAGTAAATGGTAATTAGTCAATAGTTAATAGCTAGTAGTTAATAGTTACTAGAAGGCTTAATTACAAGAAGCATCTTGTTTAAAGCAATCTAGTAACTAGTAACTCAGGACTTAGAACTGCGACGCAGTCGCCCTCGTAACTAGTAACTCTGTTCTAGTAACTGCAGCGTAGCTGCTTTCAATTCTCGTGTAGCACGCTCTGGGTCGGCGGACTTCATGATTGCAGAAACCGCGCAAATGCCCGAGATTCCGGAGCCCTTAAGCACATCAATATTATCCTTATTGAGCCCACCGATTGCATTCACCTTGATCGGCACGGCTTTTACAATCGCCTTGAGCGTATCAACACTCGTAAGGATTGTAACCACCTTGGTTGTCGTCGGATAAATCGCCCCCACG
>CAMZFJ010000089.1 GCA_947306025.1 uncultured Fibrobacter sp. | reverse complement strand
GGTTCCACGAGGAATGCGCCAATACTTACCGTTACGCGGAGCGGGTCCGTCAGATGCACGTTAAATTCCAGCTTGCCCACAGCCTTGCGGATGCGTTCAGCCGTTTCAATCATGCCTTCCGGAGTCGTATCGATAAGAGCGACCACAAATTCTTCGCCACCGTAACGCGCCACGACGTCAATTTCTTTTCGAATTTCACCGCTAATCGCATTGGCAATTCCCTTAATAACTTCATCGCCCACCGGATGGCCATAAGTATCGTTCACTCTCTTGAAATGGTCAATATCCATCATCAAGACACCAATGTTATACTTCTTGCGGTCTGCGCGAACTTTCTCTGTGCGGAGCGCTTCTTGCAAAGAGCGGTGGTTCATGAGTCCCGTTAAGCCATCGCGTGTGGCGAGGTCCTTGCCCTTTTCGAATTGGCAGGCACGAGCATAAGCAAAACCGGCAACGCCCGCAAATGCCTTGAGCAATTTCTTTTCGTGTTCCTGATAGCGGTTGTTGTAGCGGCTTTCAAGGCAAATGGCAAGTTCAGCCGTCTTGGAATCCGGTTCCGACGACACCGGCATTACGAACAACTGACGGAGTTCCATATTGCGTTTTTCGGAATCGTTCAAACGCGGCACGTAATCGGCATAGCCCGAATTGAACGAGCGGAATACCGGGCGGTTCCTCATGAGCGCCAAAACAAAGATACCCTTATCAGACAAGGTAAATTGTTTATCGACAAACTGTTCAGAATCCATGCCCACGCAGTAAATCACGCGGCCTGCCCCTTCTTTCGGCTTGTCGAGCAAAAGAATCGTCAAGCGGTCAAACGGCATGTTTTCCTTGACGTATTCGAACATTTGCTTGTAAATATCCTTCACGGACATCGTCTGGAAGAACTTGCGCTGGTAATGGTAAAGCGTGCTGAACTGTTGCTGTTCAATGTAGTTCTGAGCCGAGATAAAGCTCTTGAAGCTTACCATGTACATTGCATGAGCAATGAACGTGAGCGCTTGCGCTTCGGCGGCCGTAAATGCATTCGGGTGCAGCGAGTCCACAAGCAAAACACCAAGGCGGCGTTCATCGCGGTCAAGCAGCGGAACACCGACTATCGAGCGAATTTGACGATTTTCGATGTAATACGTGAGGCGCTTCCCGACAAGCAAATCGCCTTCCAAAATGCGAGAAACTTCTGGGCGCAAAAGCTGGCTCAAGATGCCCATATTTTCTGTAATCTTTGCACTCGCATCAATGATATTAGGAATATCACTTTGGAACGTTCTCAAGCGAAGTTCGTTAGGATTACCGCCATTTGTAAAGATGGTGAGCGTGTTTGCCTGCGGCATAAGCACCTTGAGGCAACGTAAAATATCGCCAAACGCTTTATCGACATCCGAGTTTGCACGCGCCCAAATCTGATTGACACGGAGCGAAGAATTCGGCTCGTTCGTATCCATCTTGACGTCGTTCGTAAATTCATTACGGAGATCCGGAGAGACCACCGGCGTCAACGCCGTCGAACGTTTATTGCTCTTGATAACCGGAAGTACAGACGTGTTCGGCGGAACATTCGGGCGGTTCATGCAAGCAAGCGAAAACGCAACAACTGCAAACGGGATAAGGAACAGGAACATCCCCCCCTGAAAAGCGAGACCTAGCAACGCACCAGCAACCACAAACAAAATTTCAGACACGGACATTTAAAACCCTCTACAAGCGGAATGATCGGTATAACATGACAAACGCGAGACCGGCATAAATGAAGTGACTGTTCCACGCCGCCCAGAACGGCGACAAAGCCCCATTTTCACCCATTTTAAGGCCTATTCTCTCTAGAATATAATAGCTAAAAACGAGCAACAGACCAACACCGAACTTCTGGGAAAGGCCCCCAGAGCGGCTATAACGGTGGCAAAGCGCCGCCCCGATCAAAAGCACAATCAAGTTCATCCAATGCGCCGAATACTTGAACTGGAGCGCAGTCTCCATCGCGCGGGTATCTTCGCCCGAACGGCGCAACACATTGATGCGCTCCTTGACCATCCAAGAATCCATTTCGTCGGCGAGCTGCCTTTCGTTGATGAGGTCGTTGGGGTGCGTATTCACCTTGCCCTTCATGCTTTCCATGCGGACTTGCGAAACTTCGACAGAACCATCTTTTTTGAACACTCGATGGAAGCCGTTTTCAAAGCGCCAGAACCCAGCCTTGGTAACAGAATCTTTTTCGATCCAGCGGATTGCACGAACATCGTAACGTTCAACCAAGCGTCCACGATCGCGTACAAGCAGAACAACATCTCGGCCTATTTTGTTCTTACCGGAGTAATGTTTAAAGAACCAACTGTTCTTTTCACTATCGATAAACGTAAAGTCCTGCTTTTCCTTGATGCGCGGATTCTTGCGCTTTTGCGCATTCGTTTCCATGATTTCAAAACGCTTGTGGTTTGCATCCGGGAGCCAGTGTTCGCTCATTTCGTACGAACCAATCGACATGAGAACGCCCAAGAAGAATATCGGCAAAAGCGTCTTGAACGGACTTTGCCCGGAGCTCTGCATGGCACTCATTTCAAGGTGGCGCGCCATATTGCCCACCGAAGCGAGAACCGCAATAAACAAGGCAACCGGAGTGATCAAGTACAAAATATACGGGAGATAACTCAAGTAATAATCGGCTACCGCCTTCATGTCGCGGGCAAGCCATGTCTTGATATTACCAACAAAGTCAATCACGACAAAGATGAGAATAGCCCCGCACACCACGATGAGGAACATCTTCAAGAAATTCCAGATAAGGTATCGAGAGAATTTCATCCGAACCTCTTCTTGAGTTTACCAAACAACCAACCAGCAGCCCTGATACAATAGATAACGCCTGTATACTTGCCAACGATTTTAAAGAAGCGTAAAACCTTGGAATTGCCCGAGAAGCGGTCGCGAATCATCGCTCGCGTAAGGAGAATCCCGATTATGCCGATGATGACGTTCGAAATCCACATGGCAAGTTCCGGAGAGACAATCAAGCGGTCGGCCAAGTTTTCGCCACCGATAAGGCAAATCCAATAAATGACAAAGAACGCGAGGCTATAGAGAATGCCTGTGCCAATGCCGCCCTTGCGCGCCATGATTCCAAGCGGAGCACCAATCAGCACGAATATAAAGCAAGCAAATGCGGTGCTAAACTTCTTATGGATTTCGACCATGTACTGCGCCGCTCGCTTGAGTTCGCCTTCCATGCGGCCCCAGGCGCGTTCTGTCGCACGGAGCGACGCGGTCTCTTGCACGCGGACTTTGCGGAGCCCCTGCACAAACTGCAAGGAATCGCTCATCGGAACACCGCTTGCATCAGCCGGGAGAATGCTATCGCCCACGGCATATTCACGAATGCGGGCAAGCGTCGGCAAACGGCGAGACTTAGCCTGCACGGCCGCCGTATCGTACTTGGCACGCGCATCCGTCACCACGTCCCACATCATCTCGACCGGCATTTCGCGGTCGCTGCGGTAACTACGGCTACGGCGTTCGAGGCGATCATCCACGTTTTGCATGGCCAAATCTTGCGAGAAGAAGCGGATACGGAAATAGTTGTCCGCATCATCAGGATCGACGAGATGCGTCTCGCCACTGCGGAGGCGGAGCATAAGCGTAGCGCCGTTATCCACATAGTCCATCGTAGCGCTGTCGGCATACACAATACGTGGTGCGCCCTTCTTTTCCATTTCAAAAATTTGGATTCCGTACAACGTTCCCGAAACAGGATCGATGCGGTTCACCCAGAGTTGTACCCCCGGAAACTGCGTAATGAGTCGCCCGGCATCGACAAACACATGAGGCTTTTTGCGCGAAACGGCGTTCATGAGTTCCACCGAGCGGTGGTTTGCCTCCGGGAGCACCCAGTTGTTGAACACGACCATCAAGACCGAAAGCAAAAGCGCTACAAGCAGCACCGGACGCATCAACGACAAGGGCGAAATTCCCGCCGCCTTGACCGCCGTAATTTCTTGGTCGCCGGACATGCGCCCAAACGTCATGAGGCTTGCCACAAGCACCGCCATCGGGATCGAAAGCGAAAGCATCCATGCCAAGTTCAACGCAAAAATTTCAAGAACCGTAGATGTAGGCAAGCCCTTGGACAACACATTGTCCAAGATTTTGACTAAAAAGTCAACTACAAACAAAAAAGTAATGCCAAAGAGCGAAGCCAAAAAAGGACCTATCAGCTCTTTCAAGACATAGCGGACTAAAATCATTTTTCTCTAGAGTCGTTTTTTTATAAATTTAAGCAATGAAGATATAATTAACCCAAAAAAAAAAAATAAAAAATTTTTAAATAGTACCCATTTAGTTCCGATTTTGCTTTATATTGCCACCATGATGGGTTGTTCCTCTACTTCGTCGAACGAAAAAATGACCCACACCGACTGGTGCCAAAAGCGCTACGAAAACGCCGAACAACTTTTCAAAGCCCAGAAGTACGGACGCTCCGTCGAGAAACTCGAAGAAATTCTTTCTACCTGTGCAGGTTCTGGCTACATGGAACAAGCGCAGTTCTTGCTTGCCGAAAGCCATTTCAACCTGGAGCAGTGGATTGAAGCCCGTGGCGAATACGGCAGCTTTATCGTGAACTTCCCGGGCTCTCCGTTTGCAGAAACCGCCGAATTCCGCAAGGCCGTCTCTTCGTTCAACATGGATTACAAAATTGACCGTGACGAATCGAACACGACAACCGCCATGAAGGACTTTGAACGCTACCTCGCGAACCACCCGAACACACCGCTCCGCGACTCGGTTGATTACTACTACAACCTGCTCGTGGACCGCGTTGCCGAAAAGGAATTCCAGACAGGTCGCCTTTACTTGCGCATGGAAAAGCCGCAAGCTGCCGTGATTTACTTCAAGGAATTTTTAGAAACATACCCGAAGGCAAAACGCCGTCAAGAAGCGCTCTTCTTGATTTCGGATGCATACACGGACCTCGACCAGTTCGAAACCGCAAGAGAATTCCTCGCCATCGCCCAGAACGAATCTAGCGAAGACAAGGAAATTCAAAAGCGCGTGAAGAAAGCCGAAGATAAGATCGTCAAGGCCGAAGAAGCCTACGAAAAGCGCCTCAAGAAAGAAGCTGAAAAGAAGCGCTTGCAGAAAGAAGAAAAGACTTTGGCTAACTAGGCGAACGGATGAAATCGAAGTCCAGAAATATTGTTTTTTCGCTCGTTGCCGTTTTGTTGATGACAGCAACAAGCTTTGCTGCGAGCGAAGAAAAGCTGGACCACGACAATTCCATTCTGTCGGTCTTTTTGCAACCGTCAATTTCTTTCATCAGTTTTGAAGAACGCAAATACTTCCAAGAAGCCATCGACACCATCTATTACGGATTCAAGGAAAACGCCGTGAACAGCGCCGAATCCTTGAACGTAGCAAAACAGGATTTCCAGAAAGTCAATTTTTGCTTCCCGATTACCGCCGGAATCCAGTGGCAATTTGCCGAAGACCACTTTTTGAGCGCAGGCGTCGGATTTATTTACGACAACGAATCGGTGGTTTTGACCGACCGTAAAAGCAACACGCACAGTTACGAATACACGCTGCAAGGCATTCCTTTTTACATGGAATACCGATTTGCATTGCCCAAGAATTTTATCACGCTCAGCACGGGTGGACTTTTCAGTTTGGCCGTGCGTTGGTACTGGGTGCTGCCGGGCACCGAAATCTACACGACCTGGGGCAAGATCGATGCCGAAACGCCGCTTTTGGGAGCTGGTTTTGGCGTAAGCGTGGGCTACCTTTTTGCCACCTGGAAGAGCTTTAAACTTTACGGCGACATCGGATTTAATTCCATCTCCGTGAAGTCGAACAAGAAGTTCTCGGACATTGTGCCAAACGGCCCAAACGAAAAAGCTAAGTGGAACCTTGGTGGGTTACAAATGCAAATCAGAGGTTCGTTCGGGCTGTGGAACAAACCAAAGCCTAAAGACGACGACGATGATGATGACAATGAAAAGAAGCCCAACGTCAAGATTATCGACGATACGAAAAAAGATTCTGTAAAAGTGGATTCCGTCGGAAATGTCGCGGACACCGCTAAGATTGCAGACGTAAAGGTCGCCGATTCATTAGGAGTTGCCGCGGATTCGGCTAAAGCAACTGTAGACAGCGCGCAGGTCATTGCGGATAGCGCCAAAGTGGATTCTGCTAAAGCAACCATCGACAGCGCGAAAGTTGCCACAGATACCGCAAAGGCAATTGCGCCAAATTCGGCAAAAAATGAACAAGCACCGGTGAAAAAAGAACCGGCCGCCCCAAATGCTCCGGCAGAAAAAAACACGCCGAATGAAAAGAGCGCAGAAAAGAGCGCGACCGCCGAAGAAATCAAAACGAAAGGTGACTGATGAGTTTTTTGCCAGGGGAAAAACTGCGTTACGCCGAAACGCATTTTAAATTCAAGCTACCCTGGTCGCTCCTTTACAAGCCGTGGCCCGAAATCATTTTCGATGCGCCATTCCAGTTCGTACCGGGTGTTGAACCCATGCTCTGGATTGTCGTGCGCGATGCCGACCATTTCCCGACAAAACTCAAGACCGTCGAAATCCAGCTCAAGCGAACCGCCGATAATACTTTGGGTAATGCCGTAGGAAGTGCGTTAGAAAATGCGACTGAAACCGCTGTTGGAAATGCGTTGGGAAATGCGTCAGGAAATACGCCGGAAAGTGAGCCAGGAAATGCGGCGGGAAATGCGCCAAGGAATGTGCCGGGAAATGCGCGGCAACCGAACTTTTCTATTTGCAAAGACTTGAATCTCGATGTCCATGAGCAGATGAAATTCATCCCGCTTGCGCTTGGGAAAATTCCGGCAGGCACTTACGAAGCGCACTGCAAATTGACGGTCGAACGCAACGGAAAAACGCAAACGTTTAAACGCTGGAACTTGCCGCGATTAAAACCGGTACCGCTCCGCTTTAAAGTTTTAAACGAAGCACTGCCGATTGCCCCCGGCTACGCCGCGGGCGAAATGCATTGCCACACGCATTACTCCGCAGACCATGTGGAATACGGCGCCACGCCCGAAGT
>CAMZFJ010000088.1 GCA_947306025.1 uncultured Fibrobacter sp. | reverse complement strand
ACGAGCGTGATTCTTTTGTGGTTAAGGGCGAATCTAAAGTTCACTATTGTTACAAGTCCAAAGTGCGCTGGGTGTCATTGCTTCCGTCTGGCAAGGCAATCTTGGCTGGCCCTGAAATTATCCTCTATTACGATAATGGAAAATTTACGGACTTGACGGAATACAAGCCGTTCCCGCTGAAATCTGCTTATGAACTCCAGGCGCTTCCCCAAGGGGGCGTTTTGGCGGCTTCCGAAGATGGCTATTTTTCGTACTATACCCTTTCGGACAAGGATAAAAAGTATGTATGGAGCAAACCTAAAGAAACACACATTGGTGGGAATGGATCTGATGCCCGTGCTCATAACTTGAAAACCTTGTCCGTGCTTTCTGTCGGTGGAGCTTTTTATCACCGTTGGGGTGCCGGATTTGGCTTGTATAGTGGATGGACGGATTCGATTGTTGAAGCAATGTCTTTATACGGTGTCGATAACGTTGGTAAACCTAATCGTGATAGATATTGCATGGATAATTGGAATTCCGATAACATCAATGCTCCAGTAGTATTGGCTGTATCGACTACTCCGGCTCCAAACAATATGGGCTATTTAACCACTTCGGCATCGAATAAAGGTTATAGTTTGGTGTATGTAGAATACAGTCCGTATGGCAACCCGATGTCTTGTGCTAGCAATGTGGGGTCGATGCCTATTGGCGGTCCGATGTTTGCCCGAATAGACGAAAATGGTAATTGGGTTGTCTATGTGGGGACTCGTTCTTCAACGTCGACTGATGCCGATGGCGGCTTGGATGTGTTTACTTTCCCGCCTCCCAATAAAATGGGTGGAGACATATCCAAGGTCGATACATCTTATCGAAAAACGTATTCTGGCGCTCAATCGACACCGGTTGACTTGGTTTATGAACCGAAGTCGGATTATCTTTGGATGGTCACGACATCTACGCTTGTGTATTGGGATAAGGACGATAAAGACTTGAAATCGCCTCTTTCAACCAATGGCCTTAGCGGTGCGGACTTTACGAGTCTTGATGTCGATAGCCGTGGCAATCTTTGGGTTGGAACAAAAACGCAAGGCGCATACCGCCTGACCCCGCGCAAGACAAGTCCGGATACATTGTCCGTGATGCACTTTACAACCCGCCATGGCCTTCTTAGCGAAAGTATTCAGGATGTGGCTATAGATACAGTGCTTGGCATGGTTTGGTTTGCTCATGAAAACGGAGTTACCCTTTACATAAGAGATGATGTGCGCAGTACCGAGAAGAACATGACCAATGAAGCCGCTGGAGATGTGAAGGTGTATCCTATTCCGTTCCGTCCGAAGCTCCAGCCGTATATTTCGTTTGTCAATGTTGCCGATGATGCTGTAATTAGCATTTACAACAGAGGCGGCAGGCTGGTTGTTTCGCTGAGCGGAGACCAGATCTCTGGCGGCCGCGCTGAATGGAATGGCCGTATGGAAAATGGAAACCTTGTGGCGCCTGGCGTTTACCAGTATGTTGTTCGTGGTAAAAACAAGGTGAAAAAGGGTAAACTCTTGATTGTCCATTAATGGGTGTGGGTGTTATGAATAAATTTGTTGGAATTACTTTCTTTTTTGCCGCTGTATTGATTGCTGGCTGTGCCGGCGAACGCCAGGGGCTTGTATGCGAAGAAATCGAATACCGTCTGAGTACGCAGGCGTATTCTCCGGATCAGCGCGCTTATATTGAAAATGAACTCCGCACTTGCCGCGCCGAAGAAGCGAGAAAGAAGAATGAATCCGGACAATCGAACCAGAGCATTTATGAGCGATTTGCCAATACGGAAGGTGCTTCGCTAAGCGATACGTCCAAGAGCGTTATTCCCGTTTCGACGTTGTTGCAGGATTCATCGGAAGAAAAAACGACGAGCATTTACGACCGCTATAAGTCTGTCGAGGCAAATCAGTAATGCCAACTATAGTGACTCTTGCTGGCAAAACGTTTGAACCGGATTTGCCCAAGCGCTTGCTTTCTATTGCAGGCGAAATCCGTGAAGCCGGAGGCCGCGCTTTTTTGGTAGGCGGCTGGGTTCGCGATGCGTTGTTGGGCAAGGATTGCCGCGATTACGATGTCGAAGTTTACGACCTCACGCAAGATGAACTTGTCCCTATTTTAAAGAAGTATGGCCGTACGAATTTGGTCGGCAAGGCTTTTGGCGTCATCCATTTGGCGATGAAGGGCCTTTCGCTTGATTTTTCGTTCCCGCGTACAGAAAGTAAAGTCGGTTATGGGCACCGCGGTTTCGTGGTGCATACCGACGAGAAGCTTTCGTTTAAGGAAGCGGCGCTACGCCGTGACTTTACGATTAATGCAATGGGCATGGAACTGCCGGAGCTTACGCTTTGCGATCCGTATGGCGGAATTGACGACTTGAAGAAGGGACTGCTGCGCCATGTGGGGCCAGCCTTTGTCGAAGATTCCTTGCGCATTTTGCGCGGTGTGCAGTTTGCGAGCCGCTTTGCGCTTACACTTGCGCCCGAGACGATTGAACTTTGCAAGACGCTTTCGCTTGCCGATCTTTCGATAGAAAGGCTTTTTGAAGAATTCAAAAAGTGGCTTTTGAAGCCCGGCAAGCCCTCGCTTGGCCTTCGTGCGTTTTTGGACATTCGGCTCAATGAATTTTTCCCGGAAGTTTTTCCGCTTCATGATTCTTGGGAGGCGTTGGGCGAAATGCTCGATAACATGGAAATGGCGCGGCGCAAGCTGGAGTCCGAAGGTAACGCTCTTTCGGATGCGCAGGCCATGGAATTTGCGTTTGCGGCGTTCCTTTGTGGCAGCCCGGAATCTTCGCTCAAGTTCCTGGAACGCATTACCAACGAAACGCATTTGTTGAAAATCGTTCCGCTGCTGGTGCAGGTGTATAGCGAACTTGATTTTGCGATTGTCGACGACGCCCCGGCGCTTCGCCGCCTCGCTGTTAAACTCGGTGGATTAAAGTTATTGTGCTTGCTTGTGAAGTGTACACCTCGCGAATTTTACGCAGGCGATGCCTGTGCTTGCGATGATGGATTCCCCGAAAAACTGTGGCAAGCCGCTGCGGAACTAGACTTGATTGAGGCCGCTCCACAGCCGTTCCTCATGGGCAAAATGCTTATGGAAATGGGTTTCAAGCCGGGCAAGCAAATGGGCGAGATTATCAAGCAGAGCTTTGAACTGCAACTCGATGGAAAAATCAAGAACGCCGAAGATGCAATCGCATGGGCGAGAAGTAGAACTTAGAGCTTAGAACTTAGAACTTAGACAACTGCGTAAGGCGAGTGAAGCAGGATTGCTTGCAAGCCTATTTAACGCTAAAGCGTTGTCTCATGAGCTCAGAAATAGTCAAATATTTTTTGACTGCTTCATTCGCTTTTCGAGACTTTCCGAGCCTAGCGGTTGAGATTAGAGCGAAGCGAGCTAAGTTCTGCCAACTAAGGCGCCTTTGGCGCCTTTATTTCCACCGGAACATTCCGGTAATTCCTGCGGGAACGCAGAACACAATCATCGGAATTTGAATCAGTTCCACCGGCAAGAACGCGAACATGCGCCGCTTGGAATGCAACTTCCACGATGCGATACTTAAGAATACAAAGTCTACGATAAACTTGGGCAAAATGCTAAATACGCACCACTCCCACGGGAAATCCAGGAATATCGCGCACCACGGGCTTAAGAACATCCAGATGTAGTATGTATAGATAAGCGTGAGGAGCAGGATGTAAGCCTTGCTTTCATAGTTCGTGCCGTTGCTGCTCCAGCGGGCGCGCTGGTTAAACAGTTGCTTCCACGTATGCACCGGAGCGGTCTCGATTACGGCGTCCTTGTCGAGGTTGTAGCAGACCTTTGTTCCCGGAATTTTCATCATCTTGTGGATGAGCATGTCGTCGTCGCCGCTTGAAAGATTCACGAGGTCGCCAAAACCGCCAACAGCAAAGAACAGGTCTCTCTTGTATGCAAGGCAAGCGGCGCTCGCGACAATCGGGCGACCCCAGCTAAAACCGGCGGCTTCCATGGCGGTGTAGCCTAGCGTTTCGAGTTTTTGATAGAGATGCGGCATGGAACGCGTGCCGTTGTTCTGCTTGGGGCCTTGCACAATGCAGATGCCATCGACGAATCGTCCGGCCATAGAGGTAATCCAGCTCTTGCGCGGGATGCAGTCGGCGTCCATGGTCAAAAGCACCTCGTTTTTTGCAATCTTGAAGGCGCTTTCGAGGGCGCGTTTCTTGGGGCTTGCAATGACCGGCAAATCGGGGGAGAGGCTGAGCACTCTGAATCGCGGGTGCGTGGCGGCAAACTTTTCGAGAATTTCGCGGGTGCGGTCCGTGGAGCGGTCATCGACGCAAATGACTTCCCATTCGCCAATGTAATCTTGTGCATCAATCGCTTCAAGTGTGCGTTCGGCGAATTCCTCTTCGTTACGCATGGGAATCACGACGGACACGCTCGGGGTTGCTTTCGGGCCTTTATAGCGATGCGTCTTTAACAGTCCTATGATGAAGAATAGGAACAGTAATGCGTAAAGCGCAGTCAGGCATGCTATGATAATGCCACCCATGGACTGAAATGTAGAAAAAAGGTTCTAGGTATGAGGTATGAGCACGGTCGCCTTTAGCTCCCTTTGAGGTATGGGGTAATCTTATTTCTATATTTTTAATTATAAATAGAAAACTCAAAGCGAAGCGCCCTCAGAAGGGCAACGCCCCGACCTCACACCTCATTACCTCAAAGTCCATGCTCCATCCTTCCGCTTATGTTCATCCTTCTGCAAAAATCCACGAATCCGCAATTATTGGTCCTTGGTGCGTTGTTGATGAAGGTGCGGAAATTGGCGAAAATGTGGTGCTTGAATCGCGAGTGCGGGTGTATGGCGGAGTGACCATCAAGGCGAATACGCACGTTTACGATGGAGCTATCCTTGGGGCGCCTCCGCAGGACCTCAAGTACGCCGGTGAACCGACCCGTCTTGAAATTGGCGAAAATTGCATTATTCGCGAATACACGACGCTCAATCGCGGCACGGCGCAAGGTGGCGGCTGCACACGCCTCGGCGATCGCGTTTTGATTATGGCTTATGCTCACGTGGGGCACGACTGTCAAATTGGCGATGGCGCCGTCATTGCGAACGCTTGCCAGCTGGGTGGCCATGTGCGCATCGGTAAGTTTGCCACTCTCGGTGGAACAACCGCAGTACAGCAGCGTAATCAGGTAGGCGCCTATGCGTTCGTGGGTGGTACTCTCAAGGTGGATTACGATGTTCCTCCGTGTAGCCGCGCTTTCGGTAACCCGCTTCGCTTTGCTTCCTTGAATCTCCATGCGCTCCGCCTCCATGCAAGCGATTTCCCGCCGGAACGTATTGCATTTTTTGAACGCGCCTTCCGTGCGCTTTACCGTGGCAAGCGCCCCATTGCAGAAGTTATCGAGGAATTGAAAAAAGGCCCGGAACCTTTGTTCCAAGCCTTTTTCGATGAACACTGGTCGGGCACTTTGGTGCGCCCGTAATTTTTTAGCGCGTAACGCGCCGGTTTTGCGGCGGGTTTATCGATTTAGAAGATTAGTGCTTGAGGGAATCCATAATACCACTCTTCGTTGACGGTATCGTAAGCGTCAAATCCACCGGTTTTGCCAAATCCCCAATAATGGAACGACATTCCGTTTTCGATAGCGGCCTTTGCGGCTTTTGATGTCCAATAAGCCTTGGTTTTGTCGCTTGGAGGGTCGCCTTTTTGGCATCTTGCCGGATCACCGCCTGACACGCCGAATTCACCCATGTTCAGGGGAACATGGTCTATCCCGTTGACATCGGGATAGAGTTTGAGGGCTTGCGTTTTGTAATACGCTAAGCTATCCTGTGCGACATTGAGCAATGGGGCGTCGCCCTTGCATTCGTATTGATCGCTGTGTCCTTGATGGGTAAAGCTGTAAGGTTCGTAGAAGTGACCACTATAAATAATGTTTCCATCTTGCGGCAAGTGCAATATATCGAGGTCTGCAAATTTTGCTGCATGGTAGGATTCGAACATGATGGTTTTGCCCGGAGCGGCAGCGCGGATAACGGCGTAGGCGTCGTTCATCAGGTTGTCAACGAGTTCTCCATTGGGAATTATCGGCTCGTTTAAGATTTCAAGTACGAGCATGTTGTCGGGGAATGCGTTTAAGACCGAGGCCAGTTGAGACCACATTGCAAGGAAATGTGCTTTTTCTGCTTCAAATTCAGCTGCGTTATAAGTACACTTGACCTGTTTTTTCTCTTCGCTATCCCATTTGTATCCGCCGCCACCAGCGCAGTTCAAATCGCCATAGTGATGGAAGTTTACAACTACGGCAAGATCGTTTGCAATAGCGAGTTGAATATCTTCTAAAACTCCAGCCAAACGGTTTTCGTTGACAGTGTGGGTTGTTTTATTGGCATCTTGGTGCCATTGAACCGGAATACGCACAGAGTTAAAGCCTGCGTCCTTGATGACTTTGAAATCTGTATCGCGGATGGGATTGCTCCAGCCTCTGTCGTCTTTACCTGGGGAATCCCAGGAGTTGCCGAGGTTGATGCCGCGACCAAGTCTGGTATTCATCATTCTACCCAAGGTGTAATCAACAGGAACAACAGTGCTTACGGGTTGGTTGCTGCTTCCGCTTGACGGTGTCGGTACTGTGGCGGTACCGCTATCGCATGCCCAGAAAGAGCATCCGAGCGCAAGACCGGTCGCCATAGTTTTAAAGAACTTTTTTAACATGTTGACCCCCAAAAAAAAGGTTTCATAATAAGACCTGTTCTCAGAATCTATATTCAAACCTAAAATAGAAAAATGAAAACTTGCTTATGTTGTGTTTACGCCTGAGTCCATTGTGACGCTCGTCAAAAATCTTAATTTGTAAACATTCTGAAACGTTGGGCTGGCAAAAATTTCCGTTTACGCTTGAGTCCAGCGTCTAAGCGGCTTCAGTAGTGGTATTCCATTGAGGGACCGTGTTTTGCAAAGGCTTTTTTGCAAATGGGTATCGTTGATTTTTCAAAAAACAAGCTATATTGTAGACGATCCGAATTTGGAGATTTGTACCTATTATGAA
>CAMZFJ010000087.1 GCA_947306025.1 uncultured Fibrobacter sp. | reverse complement strand
GTATTAATAATGACTGTCTTGAAGTTCATTTCGACCCCACCGGTGAGCGGAGCGACGAGGTCGTTCGACATATCAATGAGGGCGACTTCACCGAATGCAGTGAGGAAGTTCGGGATAATTGGAGCGCGGACCTTCAAGGATGCGTTGTGGAAAACGTCAACATCGCTGTCGTGAACTTTGTCGAAGACATTGCTACGGTAAGCGAGCTGGATGTCGAACAATTCGAGACTCGGAAGGTCGTGGAAGTTGAACGCAAGGCGGAGGTCACCCTTGTTGAGGTAGGTTGCTTTGCTGATAAAGGAGATGGAAACGTCCAAGTTTTCGTTCGCGATGATGCCGAATTCAAGCTGGTTTTCCGGGTCCTGAGTGGAAAGGAATCCGTTCTTGTAACCATCGATGTAGCCACCGAAGTAGTCACCGTTCTTGTCGGTGTTGTCCCAACGACCGACCTTGAAGCTAAAGCGACCATAGCTCTGCTGTGCCCATGCTTCATCGAGAGAGAAGTAGTCTTCGGCGGAGCTCATATCATGGTGGACGTTGTCGGTCTTCAAGTCGCCGGGGTAGAAGGCGAGGGCAAGCTTGCCCTTAAAGTCTTTTGTTTCGGCGAGGATGGCAAAGTTGGCCTGGCCGCTCCACTTTTCGAGGTTGTCCGAATTTTCGTCATCTTCGGAGGTCCAGAATACCTTGCCGGCTTCGAGTTCGAAGTCTGCGTTGATATCGAAATCAATTTCATTAACCGTGAAGACGGCGTTTTCGATCATCTTCTTTTTCTTGCGAGATGTCGTAGATGCCGGTTCTGTAGCGGCAACTTCTGCCGGGGCTTCAGTCGGAACTTCTACAGCCGGTGCGGGTTCTGCAACTGGTGCCGGTTCAGCGACCGGAGCCGGTTCTGCAACAGGAGCTGCAACTGGTGCCGGTGTTTCTGCGACAGGGGCTTCCGGAGCCTTGACTTCGGCAACCGGAGCGGTTTCAGCCTTCGGAGCTTCCGGAGCGATTGCCGGAATAACCGGTTCTGCTGCGGCCTTTGCTTCTGCTGCTTGGGCTTCGACTGCGGCTGTTGCTTCGGCCTTGGCGGCTTCCGGAGCTGCTACTGCGGCAGCCTTGGCGTCGGTAGCGGCCTTAGCTGCGTCTTCCTTGGCCTTTTCAACTTTTGCCTTTTTCTTTGCCGTTACGGCCTTAGCCTTAGCCACGGCAGCCTTAGCTTCTACTGCCGGTTTTTCGGTTGCAGCCTTAACATCTTCTGCTGACGGTGCTGCAAAAACGGATGCAGCAAGCAGGCAGCTAGCAAGAAACATTTTCTTCATTTTCGATCTCCTTAGTGTTAAACTCGTGTTTAAAATCCTCATTTAAATGTTAGTAAAATTAACATAATCTTTTTTTTACTACATATAATGCCCCCATTAATCTAATTTAAATATCCAAAATAGGAGTTCGTTTTGAAAAAAAACTTGTTGGTGGTGTTGTTTCTTTGTACGGCGAGCGCTTTTGCCCAAATGAAACTGGATGTCTATAAGAAAATTAATGGAGAAATTGATGAACGGCGTTCGTTAGGGTACCTGACGTCTTCTGACGCAATCAAGGAACTCCCGATCCCGAAAGACCGTATTGAACACGAAAATTTTGTGGATGTGCAAGAAAAAGTTCGTGGCGCAAATGGAAAAATGCAGACGGTCACCAAAAAACAGCGCGTTGTGACTTACGAAGAAGTGGAACCGAAGACCCCGCCTCGTTATGTGCCGGTGAACTGCAAGTTTGGCGACGTTTGGGTAAAACGTTCGGAATTGGACCGCTTTATGCAGGAATATGCGGACTTGAGCGGCGAATACGTTTCTGAAACGGGACGCGTGGTGTTGAAGAGTTCTCCGAGTAACGCTAGCCGTTTTAATATCATTGTGCAAAACGGCAAGGACGAAGACGTTGCCGAAATCGAGATGGGCAATCTTGAAAAGAAGAATATCAACGGCCATGCCCGCTTTGTCTATAAAGAAGAAGGTTGCGCTGTTGGCGTCGATGTGTTTAACCGCGTCGTCCGCGTGGCACAGCATGGTTGCGAAGATTACAATGTTGGCGGATACACTCTTGCGGGCAATTACCCGACGTTTAAAGGAAACAACCGCGTTGCCGAGACGTTTAACTTGGATTCGTATACGTTCTCTTATCCGAAATATTTGTGGTGTGCCAGCGGTTTTGACACTTGCGAACCGTTGCAGGACGATCATGGAATCGTGAACATCACGTGGAGCAAGGACGGTCACGGAACGGTTGAACGCCGCGCCGGGAATTCAGTGCATACGTACCGCGCCATGGAACGCGTAATTCCGCACAAACGGGATTATTATATGGGTGAAAAGCCGATTGCCATTAAAACCAAGCGCACTGACATGAGCGGTGAATGGATGAATTGGTATTTTTATCCGAGAGCAGGCCGCTTCAAGATGATGCGTTCCGGTCAGCGTCATGATGCCGCTTACATGGAAATTTACGAACCCGTAAAAGAAGATGATTAAGAGTGGGCTTCGCCCAAGCCCGTAATAAGTAAAAATGTACTTCTTGCGGGCGGGGCCCCAGCTCGGAGTTGCGAAGGCCGCACGGGCCCCTCCCTGCACCCTCCCCATCCTTGGCCGACGCTTTATTCTCTCGACGTAATTCTGATTATCTGTTGATTTGATTTAAGTCTCGCTTTTATTTATAAATGAATTATTTAATTTTTTTATGATTGTTTATTAATTGTAGTGAATTGTTGCAGAAGATTATGATTAAGTCTATAGAACAGAGTCGTATTTTGTTTTTGGATTCGGGGCCGCTTGTTCGGCTCTTGCAGATGCATCCGGATTATTACCCGATAGTTTCCGGCGTGTTGGATGGTGTTTACGAGAACAATGTACAGGTTTTGGTTTCGTCTGTGACTTTGTTTGAAATTTGCAAGAAGGCGTATGGCGCAAACGATGGTGTGCTTGCTCGGCAGTACCGCGAGTTTTTTGAGAAATCCGCGAATGTGCGCCTTTGCGAAGTGAATGCCGATGTTGCTTTGAAGGCTGCGGAACTCTTTGCTGCTGCGTCCCGCACGAATCATAAATTGACGGAAGGGGAGGCGATGCGCCTTGCCACCGCATTTGTGAACGGCGCCGATTGCATCCTCACGGAATGCGCGAACTTCCGCGATGCTACCGATGCACTCGTCGTTACGTTAGACGAAATTTAAAATTTAGAAGGAGTGGGAGATGAAAAAATCGGGGCTACTTGCGATTTGTCTAGTTTTTATGACAATGCTAACAATAGGTTGTTCTGAGAAAAAAGAACAATCGCAAAACCAACAGCAAGCCGAACAGTCTGATTCGTACGAAAATGTTCGACGTCGGTTGCATGCGAAAAAATTAGAGGAAATGAAGAACCTTCCGCAAGTGAAACCGTCCGAGATAAAAAAAGAAAACGGAGTTCCTGAAAAAGTAAATCGGGATTCGGTTCTTGCTAGAGTGATTTCGTCAGCCGTCGAGTGCTATAGATTTTGCAGTATCAAAGCACAATATGTAGAGGGAAACGATACCGTAAATGTTTATGGTGATCGTTTCCGTTGTAAAAGACATTGCAACGATTATGAAAATATTATTCCTGTAAACTCGTGTAATAGAATTTGCCTTGCCGCAGGGGATGAATTTATTGAGCGTACAGGATATGTTATGGACCGAACTTATTTTGCAAGATTTGTTCTGGAAATTTGTGACGAAACATGCCCGTGCGCGAGTGCCTTTGATTCTCTCGCTTTTAAGAAAAATGTTAGTCTCATTTTAGATAGTATTAATCGCACGGGCGATTTAGATAGTGTTGTCTATGATAAAAATGCGAAAGCACTACATAAAATAAAAGGATGTTACAAAACTAAAAATTCAAAGAAGTGTTCAGAAAATTTGGCTGAATATAGAAGGAATCGTTTCAAAAAATTTAAAGCTTGCGGCTTGCAATAAAAATTTGTTTTGTTGAGACCCTCGACTAAATCGAGGGTGACGATGCTTCGATGGAAAAGTCTCTTTATATTTGATTCCAGTACCACCATCCCGTAGCACTGTCGTGCCCTGTGTACGAATGCTCTTTTTCATCGTATACTCGGATGTACTGTTGCATGCATTTAAATTTGAAACTCTTATTGTTTTTTATTAGCATTTGTTTGTATTCTGGATCAAGATCCATTTCTTTTTCTTCTCCTTCGATAGAGGAGTCGCAATGCCCCAAACCACTTGCTTTTTCGAAGAAATTTACAATATATTTTTCGAAGTTGGGAACGGAATCAAGAGTGTACCAATTCATGATGTTTCTGCGTATTTTGGAAAAAATGTCTGGGGCTGCACCTTGTAATAATTCATGTGATAACCAATAAAGATAATCGCTTTTTTCTGGACTGCTATCCCATTTGCCGTCTTTTTCCAAATCTGTAGAGATGCTTGTTAATAAATCGGTTAATAAAGCTGAACATCTATCATATTCTTCTCTATCTCCTTTTACACAATCTTCATAGCTTCCCATCATTAAAATTGTAATGGCAATGAGTGCGGCATCACCTTCTGTATTTCCGCCGATATTGAGGTTTTCTGGAGATATATCTAAATTTTTAAATGATGTTGTATCTATATAGAATGCTTCAAATATATCATGTTGTGCTCTTTTTTTGGCTTCATTGATGCTCATCTTTTCTTGTGTAACAAGATAAACAACTCGATGGTACTCTAAATGAGTAAGTAGGTTAATGTTAACTTGTTCTCGCTTGCTTACATCTGTTATGGCTTCTAGGCTAAGAGTTCTTTCGGAGCTTTTATTGGTGAATTCATTTAGAAAATATCCTGATGTTTGTAGATAGACATATTGATTTTTAAGGTCGCGGGCATTGATTCGATAACGTCCTTTTTCATCAATGATTTTACCTGCAAAACTGCTCCCAGTTTGTTTGAGTTTTTTTTCGTCTTGTAGCTCATATACTAGAATGTCGCTTCCTTTGATGAAAGGCCCTTTTTGCGAATATCCTGTAATAGAGTCCAAAGAAATCGTTGTTTTTTCCGATTCTGTATTTGATCCGCTATTTGTGTCTCCACAGGCTACGAACAAAAAGGGCAATAAAGCGTTAAGAATAAAATGGAATCTTTTTTGCATGGCTATATCCTTTCTGTTTAGTTTGAAGGACAAGGATTATAATCACCACGTTCATCATGCATTTGATTGCAATCTAGCCAATAGTAACCATAGTATCCATCCCAGCCAAAGTAATCATTCCAGTCAATGTTTTTTCTAGGAGCGACGCAGGTGAACTTATTTCCGTTTTTAACGCTGTGGGGATTTTGGTTCTGCATTGTTGATCCAACGGTTGTCGAATCGCATATGCCAAGACCGTATTCTGTTGCCCAAAATTGATTGAGATATTTTTCATAATAGGGAATGTCTTGTTCTTTGCCGTATCCCCAGTTTTCAAGTTTCCTTCTGATTCCAATCATAATTTCTTTTTTGTGATGAAATTGTTCTACGATATCTGCTAAAACGGTAATCAAGGAGTCGTTGTTATAAACGCTGTCTGTTTCGATATCGGTAGAAATTCTCATTAATCGTTCCGTCAATGTCGCTGCACCACAGTCTCTTTCTTCGTCTTCATTAGAAATGTTATAGCTTTTGTCGTCTTTGTTGTAAATTGCATTACTTAAGAGTATTGCTGAGACTGCGATAAGAGCAGCATCTGCTTTGCTCTTTCCACCAAGTTCTAGATTTTCGGAATTATCAAAATCTGTAGCATCTATATGGAATACGTTGAATACGTTTCGTTGTGCTGTTTTTTTTGCTGTTGCAAAGTCTTTATGCTCTTTTGTTACAAGATACAGAACTCGGTTATATTCCAAATGAGTTAGCAAGTTTATGTTCACTTGATTGCCTTTACTCACGTCAGCAACGGTTTCAAGGCTGAGTGTTCCACTTGATATGTCGCCTACGAGTTCGCTATGGAAATATCCTTTAACTTGCAGATAAACGTATCTGCTTGAAATGTCTGCATTTATTCGAAAACGTCCGTCATCGCTGATTATTTTCCCCGCATAGCTATGACTAGTCTGTTTTAGTGTTTGTCCGTTTTCAAGTTCATAAAGAAGGACATCACTACCTTTAACGAAAGGCCCTTTTTGCGAATATCCAGTGATTGAATCCAAAGAAACCTTTAGCTTATCGGATTCTACGGCGGTCCCTTCATCATTATCCGAGCATGCCGATAATATGATTATCGATAAAAAAAGCATACTCATGGCAAAAATATTTTTCTGCATGATAACTCCTTCTTTCGTATTGCCTTTTTATAAATGTATGTAAAAAAACATAAAAGTCAAGCTTTTTTGAAATGGTTTCGTTTAGGTAAAAAGTTGTACGTCTGTAGATAGAATCTCTTTAAAGCATTAATGGTCTGTGGGTTGCAATAGAATTGTTTTGCGATGTTGCTTTTTTTATGGCTTTTCTAAGTTCTAAGTTCTAAGCTCTAAGTTCTAAAATACTATCTTTTCCGCGTAAAATTTTCTGGAGTTTAACATGTCTAATTACTGTCCTGTTATCGGTCTCGAAATCCATTGTCAGCTTGCGACCAAGACTAAGATGTTCTGCGGTTGCGAAATTGAAGTGAATACCAGCCCGAACAAGCACGTTTGCCCTGTTTGCCTCGGTATGCCGGGCGCTATGCCGGTCCCGAACAAGAAGGCTGTGGAATATGCTATTCGCTTGGGCCTTGCCCTCAACTGCGAAATCGACCTGAACGCAATGTGGACCCGTAAGAACTACTTCTACCCGGACCTTCCGAAGGGTTACCAGATTACCCAGACGGGTGGACTTCCGGTGTATGACCATCCGATTTGCAAGAACGGCTGGCTCGAAATTGTAAAGGCCGATGGCACCAAGAAGCGCGTGGGCATTACCCGTATCCATATGGAAGAAGACGCCGGTAAGCTCATCCACGACATGAGCCCGACGCAGAGCCACTTTGACGCGAACCGCTGCGGTACGCCGCTTTGCGAAATTGTGACGGAACCGGATATCCGTAGCCCGGAAGAAGCTGTGCTCGTATTGAAGAAAATCAAGCAGACGCTGGAATACACCAG
>CAMZFJ010000086.1 GCA_947306025.1 uncultured Fibrobacter sp. | reverse complement strand
GCGCCTACAGACTCGCCGAAGCCTATTGGCCGGGCCCGATGACCATCATCCTTCCCAAGAAGGACTGCATCCCCGACCTCTGCACAAGCGCCCTCCCCTCTGTCGCCGTGCGCTTCCCGAGCCATCCGATGGCACAAGCTATCATCAAGGAATCCGGGCTCCCGCTAGCCGCCCCGAGCGCAAACCTCTTTAAGCATGTAAGCCCGACAACCGCAGAACATGTTGCAGCTCAGCTCGCCGACCGCATCGCAGGCATTGTCGATGGCGGCCCCTGTTCCGTCGGCGTCGAAAGTTCGATTATTTCCCTTGTCGGCGAACCGACTGTGATGCGACCCGGCGCCATCACGCCCGAAATGTTCAAGGCCATACTCGGTGAAGTAAAAATCAAGGAATCCACATCCAAGCCGGGCCAGCCGATGCTCGCACCCGGACAATGCGATACACATTACCGCCCGCAAGTGCCGCTTTACTACGGCGAAATCCCGGCAGGCTACACGCTCCCCGAACACACCGTCCGTATTGCATTCGGCACACAGCAAGGCCCGATTCCTGCTACCGTAAATTTGTCCGCAACCGGCGACATGGTCGAAGCCACATCAAAGCTTTACGCCTACATGCACGACCTCGACGACCCTAAATACGATTTGATTCTCGTCGATCCCATCCCGAACACCGGCGTCGGCATGGCGCTAAATGACAGGCTTAAGAGAGCTAGTATAAAGAAGTTACTAGTTAATAGTTAGTAGTTACTTCGCCCTTCGGGCTAGTTACTAGAACTTAGTTACTAGTTAATAGTTACTAGAAGAATCTAAAAGAAAAATCTAGTAACTAGTAACTTGAAACTTAGAACTGCGACGAAGTCGCCCTAGTAACTTAGAGCTCATTAACAGAGCCGTAGGCTCCTCATATCGGGAACAGCGGGTAATTTTCCTTGGTGTACGTGCGCGTGAACGCGTTGAAATGCCACCATTCGCTCGGGAGCATCACCCAGCCAGCACGCTTCATGATATTGCGAAGCATATTGCGATTATCAATTTGAGTTTGCGTCAGGCGCCCGGATTCAAGAGCTTCGGCCTCGCCCACAGCCCCCGCACAACGTTCAAACGAATCGAAATCGGCGCCCATATCCACCATCACGCCCGCGCTATCAGCAAGTCCCAAATCAAGAGCAAGTCCGTAATTATGGAGTCCGCCCGTTTTGCCAGACGAAACAAAATGGCTGTAAGGCGTTCCCGCCACAGAACTCTTGAGAACCGATTGCGCATACAAAGGACGCGCCGCATCAAAAATTACAAGAGAATACCCCGGCAATTCCTTCGCGATAATAGAAAGTGCGCGCCTTAGCTTTGGCAACGCATCTCTATGCACAAACGCACGCTGGATGCCGCAATACATGTCGTGCCCCGTCACATTGTTAAATGTCGCATAGCGCAAATCCATGCGAATGCCACGCATGTACGTTATTTCGACCAAATTAGAATCGTGCGTCGCGTAATCAATCCACTTCTTTGCAGAAGTGCAATAACGCAACGGCTTTTCAGGCTTCGGCGGAACAAAAAGCGAATCCGTCTCGTGAGTGAATGACAGAGCTGCAAAAAAGAAAATGATTAAAAGGAATTTCATATAAGCCACTAGGTCTTATCGGTCTTGCAGACTTCCAGGATGACATTCATAAGATTCTCGCCCATAGCTCAAAGAGCCATAAGCACGACCTCATAGCTCCTAAATTCCCAATTGCACTTCGACGCCGAAATCAACATTAAGCCCCATGCCCTTTGCAATAAACGGCACTAAGTCAAAACCGTTGGCGCTATTTTTGTCGTTATCACGAACAACCCATGAGCGTTCACGCCAGTTTTGAGAGCCAAGGAACCTAAGCGCACCCACATCGAGTTTCGAGAAGATGTTGTCCACTTCCAGATAGAATCTTGCATGCTTAAAGAAGAACTTCGACTTGGTCAAATCCAAGTTCACACGAATATCCGTTCTGTACAAATCCGTAAACTGGTTGTAATCCTTAAGTTCACGAGTTCCGCTCTTGCCATCCGAAGCGGACTTCACCGAGTAAAAATAAAGCGGTCTATGCCATGCCGCATGATGCGTCAAAATCACGGACACAATGGAATCCTTACGCGGATAAAACCTAAAGTGCGAAACTACATCCAAACGAGAGTTCGCTTCCCACGGCAAAGACTTACCGCCCTTCAGTTCGTATTCACCGTAAACAGAACTTGCGTTCATAGCCATCGAGAAGTGATGAGAAGTCTTCCATTCCACAGAACCAGTGGCACCAGAAACCCAAGCGTAATCAATCGGAGTCACATCCTTGTAATTAGCAAAGGCCTTAGGCAACGGAAGCAGCGGATCGGCATAGAAACGTCCAAAGCCTGCCAACTGGGCCACCAAGTACTTAGAACGATAACCAGCGCCCAACTTGAGGGAAGTTCCCGATTCCAAGCGGCCCGTCAAATCACCTTCATCAAAATAATGTTTCCAGTCCGCACGATACGCTACATTTCCAAAGAGTCTCCAATAGGCAGAATCTTTTTTCGACAAATTGCGTTCCATATCGAACGATGCCGTCGGGCGAGCGTTATGGTCAGCCGCATCGGCAACCGCACCCACAGAAATCATATGTTCGGAATAACCATTTTTCCAATCAAGCGTTACAGCACCAGATAAGATACCCGTTTGGTATTTGCTGCTTTCATCACCACCAGGAATCAGATAACTGCGTTCAACCATATGATGTTCATAAAGAACAGCTCCACGCAAATCGGCACCAAAGATATCGGCATGGAAATCCTTGTCTGCGCCCAAGCTCAGCGTTGTATGCGTTTGGCTGTAACCGTCAATAAAAGCTTTGGCAGATTCATCCGTAAACTTGCCCGAGCGGAATCCTGTCGTATCGCGCAAGGTATCGCTCAAGCTTTCACGGACAAGCCCCGCATGGAAACTCGCGCCAAACTTTGAGGCGTATTCAGCACCTACGACCAAGTAGTACTGAGAGCCTTCGGCAATATCTATCGAATTGGTACTGCCGTAGCTCTTTGACGTATCCTGACGGATTCGATATTCGTCCGAGCTGAACAATGTTCGCAAAGCCCATGTCGCATTTCCCAGCGAATCAGAACCATTCAACTGAGCATAAATATCAAAAGCAGAAAGGTCAAACGGATCCGACGACTTCACCTTGTCGTCGCTAGATTTTTCATCACCACGCTTGCGGAATTCCGTATAGAACTTTTCACCAAGAATTTTGAGAATGTCAGCATCAAGAGTGCGGAATGCAAAGCGGAAACTATCCCAAATGAAGAACGGCGCATCGAGCATAATTTCACGTTGAGAAATCGTAGCCGTACCTCTCAAGCCCCATTCACCGCTAGTCTGTTCCGGAATAAACTGGATTGAAGTCGCAAGACCCTGCCCAAGTGGCCCCTGACCGTAATGATCATGAACTTCGATACCGCTCAACGTATGCGGATTTATAACAGAAAGATTGCCCGGAAAACCCACATCCAAGTGGCGCATGTTCGGAATGCGGAGACGCCCTAAATGATAGGCGACATCGCCCGCGCGAGAACCTTGATAATACAAAGCGCTGCTAAAATCCTTCTGTCCCGAAATGCCAGGCATCTGGCTCAAGTGTTCTGTCAAGTCAAAACGCATGCCCGCCGCATCTTCAAGCTTGTCAATCTGAATAGAGCGTTCCACTTCCCACTTGATCGGTTCGCCATCACCGATAACCGTAGTGGCGCCAAGATTCGTGACATTGGTGCTAAGCGTAATCACCATGTCCATGAGGTCTGCAAAGTCCTGCAATTCTACAAAGACGCTATCAAAGCCTTCTTTCTTGAACACAAGCGTTGCATTCTTGGAATCCACCGAGAACTCAAATCGACCGCGAGAATCAGTCGTTCCAATTGGCTTACCAGACTTGTAAGTAACAGCGACATCCTTGACAGGCAAATCAGATTCGGCTTCAAGAACGACACCGATAACCATTGTTGGCGAAGCCGCAAGGGCCCCTACGATGAGAAACAGGACAAAACAGAAAATAAGGCGAAATTTCATGCCTTCAAAATAGATAATTTACGCAAAAAAAATTTCGCCATTCTGCAAACATCGGTTATATTATACGCATGCTTAAAGTTTATTTAGTCCAAATGGATAGCGCCAAGGGCTCCAAATCCGAAAATATCGCCCGTGCAAAGTCCATGATTCTCGATGCAAGCCCCACCGAAGGGAGCCTAATCCTTTTGCCCGAAATGTTTGCCACGGGCTACATCCCCGCAAACCTGGATTCCGCCGCCGAAGATTTCAGCACGAATACCGCAGGCGAAACTGCACGAACGCTCTCCGAAATCGCCGACGCCACAAGCTGCACCATCATGGGCGCAGGCATCACACGCGCTCCCAAAGGATTCTATAACCACGTCAGCATTTACGCCCCGCACTCCCCCAAGGAACGCTGTGGCTACGACAAGATGAACTTGTTTTTCCCGGAACGGGACGCATTCACGCCGGGCGAAAACGTTAATTTATTCGCGCTACTCGATTGGAAAATCGCTTCGTTTATCTGCTACGACTTGCGGTTCCCCGAAATTTTCCGCGAAGCAACCAAGCAAGGCGCAAACCTCATCACAATCCAAGCAGCCTGGCCTGCCAAAAGACGCGCCCACTGGGAAACGCTCCTCAAGGCCCGTGCCATCGAAAACCAAGTCTACATCGCTGCCGTAAACGCCGTGAGCACCAGCCCCGACACTCAGGCTCCTCTCGCGGGCACGTCACTCATCATCTCGCCCAACGGAGACGTTATCGCCGAAGCCACATCCAACGAAGAAACGGTCATTTCTGCCGAACTGGACCTGCTAGCCGAACGAAATTACCGCAAATCATTCCCCGTACTCGATGGAATCGTCCCACCAAATTTGATTTAACGATTTCCAAACGGCAGTCAAGCAAAAAAATCCTTGGACAACCAATCAACGCTAACCTATTGAGCAGCAATGGGTTAGCGTTTTCTTTTTATATATTTGTCGAAAAATTTTCTTTTACGCTTATCCACCCGCGCACGAAAAAGATTATTTTTTACTTACATATTTAAAATCAATGAGGTTTTAAAATGGCAACGTCAAGTAACATCGATTATGCAAAAGAGCTCATCAAAGCGGGCCTGAAACGCGAGCTGATTCTAAAAATCACCTCCATTTCCGAACACGAATACAGCATTCTCCAGCGCGAACTTCTCGCTACAGCTTAATTTGCAGCTCATTTTAAACATTCCCGCCCAAAAGGCGACCGAAGGGGCCTCACGCAAGGCTGCCGTTATCGCTTGTTACAAGGACGGGAGTCTTTTGCTCGATGCAAGGGACAACCTCAAGCCGGCCAGATTCACCATGCATCCGTCTGACAATTTTCCGTGGGCGGAATTCATCGAAAAACTACTTGCCGCCTGGCTACTCTGCGATTATAGCGATGTTCCAGAAGCATTCAAACCCATCAGGCAAATTCCGACATTTGTCATTGAAGGGCTCCCCAGCGAACCTGTCTCGCAACAGCTCAAGGTTCTAGCCACGTTGCGTTCGCAGGGGTATTTCGCCCCACTCACAAGTTCTGGCAAATAAAGTTCCGAATACAAAAAAAGAAAGTGTCCTCTCCTAATCCAAATCGACCAAACATCGACCATAATCGAAGACACTTTCTTTATTTTTCCAAGGAGAATCCACCCTACCATCTCCTATTGTTAATTATACTTTTTTTTGTTCAATATGTATTATTATTTAAAAACTATTTTTCTAACCAAAATAAACATTTCCCAAATAATATATATTCACGTTGTACAACATTTGGGGTTGTCGCATTATGAACTTTATCAAGTATTTTAGCAAACAACGTTGGTTCATGGGGAAAAACAGAACCATCGCAAGCACCGAAACGCTAGACTCCACAGAAGCCGGCGGCACGCGCATCAAGCTTATCAAGGTTTCGTTCGACGATGGCGAAAGCGATATCTACACGTTTATCGACGACGAGAACGCGGTCGGAAAAATTCTCGAAGACGCATTCCTCGATGGTTCACAGCAATCCGTCTTCTCCGGCGACTCGGGATTTTTCTCGTTCCGCATTACAGCACCGCTCCCCAAGACGCCACTGACAAGCATCAAGCCCGTTTCGAAAGAACAAAGCAATTCTGCATTTTGCGCACCAGGTAAATTTTTCTTTAAGCTTTATCGCCGACTCGAACCGGGATTACACCCCGAAGCAGAAATTCTCGAAGCGATGAACAAAGCCGACAGCAGCCGCATTCCGAAGCTTTACGCCGTCTGCAATTACAAAGCTAAAGGTGGAGAAGTTTATACTTGGGGAATCCTCGAAGAACATTTTGCAGGCGCCAAGGACGCTTGGACTGAATTTTGCAACAACATGGATAGCACAGACGCTTTCCAACTCGGCATGTCCACCGCACAAATGCACGAAAGCTTAAAACCACTAAGCGGCCCCAAGTACAGCAACGTCGAGCCGCCTTTTGACAAGCTGGAACAATTGCTAAAAAATTCAGCAGACACCGAATACGCTCCTGCACTCAGCAAACGTCTCCCGGAGTTGCGCATCCGCTACAGCGACTTGCTCCGCGAAACATTCAGCGACAAGACGATAAAAAAACAGCGCATCCACGGGGATTACCACTTGGGCCAAGTGCTCATTACACAAAGCGCCAATGGCACCAAGCATTTTGAGATAATTGACTTTGAAGGCGAACCCACACGCAGCCTGGATTACAGGCGAACCATCCGCTCCCCCGCTGTCGATATCGCAGGGATGTTGCGCAGTTTTGCCTACGCAGGCGCCGTCGCAAAGACCGATCCAAGCGAAGCGCAACAAGCCTTTATCACCGGCTACTCCAAGGTTTCAGGGATTTCAACCGACGCGATTGAAAAAGAATCCAAGCCCTACATTTTGGCCAAAGCCATTTACGAAGCATGCTACGAACTGGAATTTAGGCCCGACTGGTTCTGGATTCCCGCCAAAGCACTGCTAGAACTGTAATGAATCGCGCACGGTACTGCGTCGCGACTATATATTTTTTATATTTGGCGCCATCATGACACCAGAAGAAATGGAACAGTTACTCC
>CAMZFJ010000085.1 GCA_947306025.1 uncultured Fibrobacter sp. | reverse complement strand
ACAAGTACATCTCAATCCAGCGCCAGAGTACTTACCAGGCAAAGCAGAAAAAGCTTGCCGACGAAGAAAATCAGGCCGAAATGACTGCTCCGCTTGTTCGTAAGAACTTCCAGGTGCATCATGCCAAGGCTGATGAACTTGTCAAGGTGCTTGAAAACATGAAGTCTAGCCGTGGCAAGATTTCTGTCGTGGAACGTACGAACTCCATCATCGTTTACGATACGGAAAGCAAAATCGAGCAGATGGGCAACGCTTTGACCGAACTTGACGTCGAAACGCTCCAGATCATGATTACCGCAAAGCTCGTGGTCGTGAACAGCGAACTTGCTCGCGAACTCGGTGTGGACTGGACAGCAACGATGGGATCTGCTACGCTTACTCCGGGAACGGCAACTGCATCGACGGGCGCTACGGCTGGTTCTAGCCGAATCAGCGGCGCGATTCGCTCCTTCCCGAACGGAAAGGGTACTTCTCCGGCCGTGGGTAACGCCAGTACCGCTATTACGGCAAGCCTTTTGGATAACAACCTCCAAATTGCAATTTCGAACTTGATGGGTGATGCTTCTACGGAAGTGCTCGCCAGCCCGCAGGTTTCTACGCTTGACAACACCGAAGCTCAGGTGTTCATGGGTGATAAGGTTTCTATCCGCGTGATTGACGATAGCGGTGAATCTTCGACCAAGATGGTGGAAACGGGTATCAAGCTCACGGTGACGCCGCACGTTTCTGGTGACAACCGCATCTTGCTCGACCTCCATCCGGAAAACAACTCCTATGGCTATGACGAAAAGGGTGAAGTTGTGATTTCGACCCAGGAAGCAAAGACCAAGGTCGTTGTGGCTGATGGTGAAACGGTCGTAATCGGCGGCCTTACCCGCAATGAAAACACGGAAAGCGAGAGCGGCATCCCGTTCCTCAAGGACATTCCGCTTCTCGGAAACCTCTTCAAGTATAGCCGTAAGGCCATCACGAAGAAGGACCTCGTTATCTTTGTGACTCCGAGAATCATCCGCAATTACATTGGCAATGTTGAAATTTCCGAAAAGTCCGAAACGACTTCTAGCGTAGCTGCTCCGGAACTCAAGCCGGTTGAACAACCGGCAGAAGAAGCTCCGGTTGCAACGGGGGAAACTCCGGAAGCTCCGCTTCCAGAAGAATCCCACGACGATAGCTGGAATCAGTAATTAGAATTTGTGCCCGACTTGGTCGGGCATTTCTTTACAAGAAAAACCCCGAGGTTGAACTCGGGGCTTTTTCGTTTTAAGTCATACTGAACGGCAAAAAGCCGTGAAGAATCCTGTGATGTAATTTGCTCGTTTGTTATCTCACCACGAGTGCCGCGAGCGCGAGTTCCTGACTCATGCGGGTGGGGCATTTGCCACTCTTCATTTCGTAATTGAGGTCGGCGAGGCGACGGAGCACGCGGATCAATAGCGGCTTACGCCAACGGCGGCAGCATTCGGCCGCTTGACCTTTCTTGACGAACATGTAGTAGTTCTTGCCAATCTTCTTTGCTGCTTCTTCGGGCGAAACGCCCTTGGCGGTTAAAGAAGAGTAGTTGAGGAGCGAGAGCGCGTAGCTGTAAAGCGTATTGGAAATGCGGATGGCATCGACGCCGCTGTTTAAAAGTTCGTTGAGCTTTTGAACATATGCTTTGGCATCCTGCATTCCGAAAAATCCTTCGATTTCGTAAGTCGGGATGTCGCGCTGCGAAACAACCATCGTCTTGACGAGGTCGATGGAAATCTTTTTGCAGTCCGGTGCGTATAAGAGAATCTTTTCGACTTCTTCGCACACAAGCTTGGTGTCGTTGCCGAGCGCTTCGGCGAGGTACTGCGATGCTGCTGGCTCGATAGCCTTGTTGAAGTGCGTCGGGACAACGGCCGAAATCCAGTCGGCCATTTCGTATTGCTTAGGCACGTCGTACTTTTCGACTTTGCAAACCTTCGCGAGCGCCTTATAAAGTTCGCTACTGGCGAGGAGCGTTTCGAAGTCAAAGAGCACTTTGCCGCTTGCCGCATGGGGGAGCCATTTGGCGATTGCTTTGCAATCGTCGGCCTTCATGGCTTCGGCCTTGCGTACGACGATGACCTGTTCAGGCGAAAACATCGATACGGAATCGCAAGCTTCGATGATGACATCGGAGATGGAGGCGATATTAGTGTCGGTGGCATATAGCACTTGCTTGGCCATCGGATCCGAAATCCGGTCGCCAAGAGTCTCGGACAGGAACTTTTCGATTCGCTTGTCCTTGCTGAACTGGTCTTTGCCGATGAGTGTTACGAACATGGACTCTTAAAGCTCGATTACTTGAAGTCGATGATTTCGAACTGGTTCTTGCCCTTCGGGGTCACAACTTCGACGACATCGCCGCGCTTTTTGCCCATGAGGGCTGCGCCAATCGGGCTCTTGAAGCTGATTTTGCCATTGAGGGCATCGGCTTCTTCCGGGGAAACGAGCTGATAGACGATATCGCGCTTGGTCTTCATGTTCTTTGCGGTAACGGTTGCACCGAACTTGATAGTGTCGGAATTCGTATCAAAAGCAATCACCTGGGCGCGGGCGAGCTGGTCCTGGAGCTTCGGCATTTCGATGTTATCGATAGCGGCGAGGCGCTCCTTGGCGGCATGGTATTCTGCGTTTTCGCTCAAATCGCCTTGTGCACGGGCATCAACTAATTCTTGAAGTACGCGGGGACGTTCAACATTTTTTAAATTTTCAAGGTCCTTAACGAGCTTGTCGTAAGCCTCTTGTGTAAACATGATCTTTTCCATGCTCTACAAGGTAAAAATTTTAACGGGCTTTGCGAGCCCAGAATCGCAAAGAAAGCTTCTTTTTAGGAGATACTATGTACACTGTGTTGGAAAAAGGCGGCGTTTGCTCCCCCAAGGGCTTTACCGCATCTGGAATTTGCGCCGGAATCAAGGCCAGCGGCAATGCCGATATGGCTCTTCTCAAGAGCGAAAAGGCTGCCCGCTGCTTCGCCGTTTTTACCACCAATAAGGTGAAGGCCGCTCCGGTCCTTTATGACAAAGCTGCCCTCGAACATGCCCACTTTGCTTCTGCCGTAATCGTGAACAGCGGTAACGCCAACGCTTGCACGGGCGAAAAGGGTTATGCCGATGCTGAACGCATGGCTGTGCTTACCGAAGAAGCTCTCAAGCTCACGCCGAAGAGCGTGCTTGTTTGCAGCACGGGCGTTATCGGCCACCTCATGCCGATGGACAAGATTGAAGCTGGCATTCCGAAACTCGTAGAACAGCTCCATGCCGATGCTTCCGAAGAATTTGGAAAAGCGATCCTCACCACAGACCTTGCTCTCAAGAGCCACGCCGTGGAAATCAAGACTGAAAAGGGTGTGGTAACAATCGGTGGCGCCTGCAAGGGTTCTGGCATGATCCACCCGAACATGGCTACGATGCTTGCTTTCATTACGACGGACATTGCTCTCCCGATTGATTTCTTTGCTGAATTCCGTGCCGATATCGCAGACTCTTTCAACGCTATTACGGTTGATGGCGACACCAGTACGAACGACACTTGCATCATGCTTGCTAACGGCATGAGCTGCATTAAGTACGAAGACCTCTCCCTCAGCGAACAGGGCGAATTCCGCGCAGCTTTGATGCTCGTGATGCAGAGCCTCGCCAAGGATATCGTGCGCGACGGTGAAGGTGCAACAAAGCTCATCGAACTCCGCATTGAAAAGGCTGAAAGCCACGAAGAAGCTCTCCGCATGGCCCGCTTCATTGGTACTTCGAACCTTGCCAAGTGCGCTATGTTCGGCGAAGACCCGAACTGGGGCCGAATCCTCAGCAGCGCTGGTTCTAGCGGCTGCAACATGGTCGCCGAACACACGGACCTCTACTTCGGTGAAGTCAAGGTTCTCGAAGGTGGCCGTCCGGTACAGCTGGATGAAAAGCAGACGGCTGCACTGCATGCCGTGGTTCGTCAGCGTGAATACAAAGTAACGCTCGTGTTGAACATTGGCCAGGCTTCAGCAAGCGCATTCACTTGCGACTTGAGCTACGGTTACGTGAAGATCAACGCGGAATATACGACGTAGTTTAGACGATAGAACGGACCTTCGGTCCTATAGACGAAAGACGAAAGGTTGGGGCTATGCCCCGTTCATATTTTTCAAAGAACGCTTTGGCTTGGTCCGAGGCGTTTTTTTTCCGTCCTGAGAGGCGAAGCCTCGATGGATCCAGTGAAAATTTTAAATTATATTTTTTTTCGTATGGATTTCTAAGGATGGTCGGAATGTTTGAATCGATGAAGATAGTGCTAGTCGCTGTGGTGCTCTTGGCTTTAACATCTTTTGCGCAAGATGATGGAAAAAAGAAAGAGAGCCTCGTTCTCCATACATTTAGTTTTGCTCTTCCGATGGATTGGGGCGGAACGTGGGTTCAGTATAGCAATTTCATGTATGAAGATGAATTTACCCGTGACAGTGATTTAAAAATGGATATGACTATGGGGTTACAATTAAAATGGACCCGTGATCTTATTTATCAAAGTGGCTTGTCTTTTGAGGTCGGTGCGGGAATTGGTTTTATTGATTTCTCTGTGAATGATTACAAAATTGATTCTCGTTTTGATTTGAATGCAAAAGTTGGGTTGGGGTTCGCTCCATTTGTAAAAGATTTCATATTAGTGGTGCATGCTATTTTGGGTGGCGACATGAAATATTTGGGGGAGTCTTATCCGATGTTTGGATTCACTCAAGAATATTCAACGCTGCTGTTTAATTTTGTTGGAGGTGGAGATGTTGTTTTGGGGTATCAAATTACAGAACGGCTAGGAATTAATGCGGGTGTAGATGTGACGGTGAATTTGTTCGGTCTTGGAATGAGAGAATTACGTTTTGGCGAGCATGATCTTGAAACGATTGATTATAAGCTCCATCATTTCTTTTCTGGATTTCAGGTTGTCCCGCGCGTAGGCGTTTCGTTAAAATTCTAGTAGCCGTTTTCTCCAGTGAACAGAAAAAATGCTGAAAACCCGCTTGTTGGCGGGATTTTCTTGTATTTTTATTCGAAACACAAGGATGGAATATGGATAATTTCAATTTTTATAGCCCCACGGAATTCGTATTTGGAAAAGACCGCGAAAATGAATGCGGTGAACTCGTAAAAAAGTATGGCGGCACTAAGGTGCTGATCCATTACGGTAGCGGTTCTGCGGTACGTTCTGGGCTGATTGACCGCGTGAAGGCCTCGCTTGATGCTGCTGGAATTGCTTATGTGGAACTTGGCGGCGTGAAGCCGAATCCGCGCGATACGCTCATTTATAAGGGCATCGATATGGTGCGTGAAAACGGCGTCGATTTCATCCTTGCGGTGGGCGGTGGCTCCACGATCGATAGCTCCAAGGGTATTGCCGTGGGCGCGCTCTACGATGGCGATTTCTGGGATTTTTATGCGAAAAAGTTGCCGGTCACAAAGGCGCTCCCGATTGGTGTGGTGCAGACGATTTCTGCAGCGGGTTCCGAAGGGAGCGGCGATTCTGTCGTGACCAAGGAAGACGGAATGCTCAAACGCGATATTGGTGCTGATGTGATTCGTCCGAGATTTGCGGTGCAGAATCCGGCGCTGCAGTGCACGTTGCCTGCTTACCAGACGGCTTGCGGCATTACCGACATCATGGCTCACGTTTTTGAACGTTACTTTACGAATACGCTTGAGGTCGAAACGACGGACCGCCTTTGCGAAGCGTTGCTGATTACGATGCTCAAGGAAGGCCCGCGCGTCATGGCTGAACCCGACAATTATCAGGCTCGTGCGAACATCATGTGGGCGGGAACGGTTGCTCACAATGGCCTTGTGGGTTGCGGACGCAGTCAGGACTGGAACAGCCATGCGATTGAACATGAACTTTCTGGACTTTATGACTGCGCCCATGGCGCGGGCTTAGCAGTGATTATGCCCGCGTGGATGGAATATGTTGTTGACCACAATGTGATGCGTTTTGCGCAGATGGCAACACGCGTTTTCGGATGCCAGATGAATTTTGAAAATCCTAAAGCGACCGCACTCGAAGGCATTAAGGCGTTCCGCAAGTTCCTGCATTCCATCGGCATGCCGATTAACTTTGCAGAACTTGGCGCAAAAGAAGAGGACATCCCGACGTTGGTCGAAAAGCTGAATCCAGGCGACGGTTGGGGATTTGTGCCGCTCAAGGCTGCTGATGTGACCGCGATTTACAAGGTCGCAGCACATGCGACGCTGGAGTAAGCTATTGGCCAACTGTAGGCGGGAAAATGTTCGCGAGGGGCTCGCTTTTGTTGGTGCGAAAGGGCTTTTTGCAGGATTGTTTTGGGGTTGATACCCCCAAAAAATTCGGAAAAATGATACCAAATGCAGAGAAATCTCCCGTTTGGTATCATAAAGTTTGAATAAATTAACTAAAAATGTCCGAAATATGAGCTTGTTTGTTCATTTTGTGTTACCAAAAGGTTCAAAAAAGCTAATTTGGTATCAAAAAAGTGGATTCACGCTTAAATTTTGTTTGAATAAAGTAAAAAATATGATACCAAAATGGAAAAAATTTGATTTTGGTATCAAAAAATCGCGAAAACAGCGCTTTCAACAGCCCGATTAGTCTTTCAAGCAACGTAAGCTTGCGCCGAAGTTCGGATCGAACTTTTCGAACTTTGCAATATCCTTGTTATGGAAGAATACGAGGACTTCGCCTTCGCTTGTCCAGAAGTAAGCCTTCTTGCCGGCTTCGTCGAACTTGCGGTCCTTGATGGCGACATCGCTCTTGGCAAAATGGGCGCCGCCAGCTTTGGCGCCAAAACCGAGTTCATCCTTGCCATTGCCAAAGATTGGAGATTCCGGCTTGATGGGATCCCAGCCGTAACCAGCCTTGAGTACAACGCCCGGCTTTTTGCCTGCGACTTTTAACAACTTAAGCCATTCGGCCTTGCTAGGCATGTGGAAACCTTCGAGGCATGCTTTTTGAGCGTTCTGGAAATCATAGAGACGGCCCCAGTGATTGCATTGCGCACAAATTGCACCGGACGGTGTGGCGAAGTTCATGTTCTCTGCGGTCCAAAGTTGGTCACCGATGACAATCCATTCATAGGAGTTTCCATCGCGCGGATCCTTGTAGCTACCGCTTGTTGCAGGCGTTCCGTCTTCATT
>CAMZFJ010000084.1 GCA_947306025.1 uncultured Fibrobacter sp. | reverse complement strand
CTTCACGTTCAGCCTTCATTGCTTCTTCGCGTTCTGCACGCTGAGCTTCGAGTTCAGCTCTCTTAGCTTCCATTTCAGCCTTGTGAGCTTCGCGTTCGGCCTTCATGGCTTCTTCACGTTCAGCACGCTTAGCTTCTTCTTCAGCTCTCTTGGCTTCCATCTCGGCCTTGCGGGCTTCGTGTTCAGCCTTCATGGCTTCTTCACGTTCAGCGCGCTTAGCTTCTTCTTCAGCTCTCTTGGCTTCCATCTCCGCCTTGCGGGCTTCGTGTTCTGCCTTCATTGCTTCTTCACGTTCGGCACGCTTTGCTTCTTCTTCAGCCTTCTTAGCTTCATGTTCGGCCTTCTTGGCTGCCATTTCTGCTTCGTGGGCTTCGCGTTCGGCCTGGAGTTCTTCTTCCGTCTTCGGGGTCGGCGGAACGATATCAGCCTTCGGCGGTGTCGGCGGGACTATTGCAAGTTCATCCTTGTCGAGCTTGATTTTGTCCAAGAGTTCCTTGCGTGCTTCCTTACTTTCGTCACGTAATTTTTCGAAATCGCTCTTGTCGGTGATTTCGGTTTTGACTTCAGTCGAAATTTCGGAGGAAATGTCGGCCTTGTTGACTCTTCTCATATCCGAGAAGTTGCTCTTTGCAGATGCGGTTGCAAAAAAAGCAAGTGTCGAAAGTGTGAGAATAGCAATGAATTTTGATTTCATAATTAATCCTTCCTTGATTAAGGGTGCTTTTTTACTCCTTTGCCCTAATGAAAGCAATAACCATGCCAAATTTTTAAAAGATGGCGAATTTGCTCGAAAAACGCAAATTTTATTCTAAAAATCTAAATTAGAGTCTTGAATGCTGCTGAAAAAACGAGGTGATTCGCCTCACTGGGGAGCAAAGTTCCGATTTTTTTTTAGCCAACTAATCCATCATCTGTTGCCTAATTTTCACAAGATCCTTCGACTTCGTTGCACTTCGCTCAGGATGACACGCTCTCTGAGCTCTCATACCTCAAAGCCCGCTGTAGCGGGCGACCTCACACCTCAAAGGGGCATCGCCCCGACCTCATACCTCATACTACCTAACCACTGTTTACCAACCACCAATCACTAACCACTGTCTACTTCCTACTTCCTACTGCCTACTGTCTACTAATTACTATCTACTCCTTAGCCATAAATTTTTATATCTTTAAATCACTGTTAATTATATCGTTCCTTTAATCCTTTAATTTTATCCCGGGCAGGGGCCGCAATTATTCACAGGCTGGTGAAACGCGGGCATGCGCATTTTAGGAGAAGCGTATGCTTCTGAGGATTCTGGGAATTTTCCTGACATTGTTTTTGTATGCCGGTGCAACGCCGGTTTTGCGTTCTTCGGAAAAATCAACGCCGAGTTCGGTGACGCTTGATTTTAACGATGTTCCGATGGCGGAGGTGGCGCGGACGCTTTCGCTTGCATATGGCACGTCGATTTTGACGGATGGTGTTGGCGATGTCCGCGTGACGTTTCATCTGGAGGGCTTGAGCCTTTTTGAAGGGCTTACGGCGCTGTGTGCGGCGAACGGGCTCGATGTGGTGCAAGTGGGGCGCGTTTACCATATTCGGCGGGCGCGAGTGCCGGGCGGGACGATTGCGCTTACGGATTCTGGCGTGGTGCTTGATGTCAAGAATATGAATGTGCGCGAGTTTGTTCGAGAATTTGGCTTGAATACGGGCGTGAACGTGTTGGCGGATTACGATGTGGATGGTATTGTTTCGGGAAACTTAACAAAGATGGCGCCGGAAATAGCGTTCCGCGCGTTGATGGAATCGAATGGGTTCAAGGTGCGCGGCGAGCGAGGGTGCTTGCGCGTTTTGCGGAAAAGGTCGGGCGCGTCGCGGAATGGTTCTGGGGCGGGGAATGTTGCTGGGAGTGCTATGGAAAATGATGCGCCGGGTGGGGGGCGCGATGGTTCTGAAATCTCGGTGGAGCGTGTGGGTGACCTTTATTCGGTGGATTTGCAATCGGTTCCGTTGAAGGCCGCGCTCAAGGCCATTGCTGATGAGGCCGGGCTCAATTTTGCCGTGTATGGCGATTTGAACGAGAAGGTGCAAATGTCTTTTAAGGATGTCTTGCTGCCGGAACTTTTATCATCGCTTTTTCGCGGGAGCGCGTTCACGTTCCGCTTGGATTCTTCGTCGCTATTGGTTTCGGAAGAAGGGGCTTCTAAGGCGCTTGCCGATACGCGAGTTTATCCGTTAAAACATGTGTCGCCGGAAAAAGCGATGGCGCAACTTACAAAATTTATGAAGGGGGCTAGTATTAATGTTTCGGAATATCGGGAGCAGAATGCGCTTGTGCTGGGCGGATCGTTACGTGCGATTGAGCGGGCTGAAGAATTTTTGAAGATGATTGATGTGCCGCAAATGCAGGTGACGTTGGCGTGTGTGATTGTGGAATTTCGCAAGGGGCGCGGTTTTGCGATGGGTGTGCGGAGTGGCGCTACGCGGAATGTGGGGGAGCGCGATATCCAGGTGCGAGGATTCTTTGATTTCTTGGGGAAGGATATTTCGAAGTCGGGCGCGTTCGGCAAAATTGGAATTTTGCCGGATCGGTTCGAACTAGAACTTTCGTCGATGGAAGAAAATAATGAAGCGAAAGTTCTTGCGCGCCCGCGCATCACAACGCTCAATGGCAACAAGGCGGAACTGAACGTGACGAATACAGTCTATTACCTTGTGAGTCAGGTTTCTGCCGATGGCTACCCGATTACAGATTACCGCTCTTTTAACGATGGCATTTCGCTAGAGCTTACGCCTACGATGACGCAAGATGGATTGATTACGCTTTCTGTGGCGCCTGAAATCAAGACGGCGGGCAGGAGCAGCGGCGATGGCCCGCGTGATATCAGCTCGCGCAACATGAAGACAACAGTCGTGTTGCGCGATGGCGAGACGCTTTGCTTGGGCGGGCTCATTCGCAAAAGCAAAACGGAGGTGCGGCAGGCGGTGCCGTTCTTGGGGAGTATCCCTGTACTCGGGCATCTGTTCAGTTACACGTCCGAAGAAGAGGACGAAAGCGAACTCGCGATATTCATAACGCCAACAGTAGAAAAGTAGGTCCTTGAAATGTCTTCCTCGAAGCGTAGTGAATTTATTAAGTGCTAGTCGAAGAATCTAATGTGAGGTAAGATGTTTTTGTTGCATAAAAAAGTTGCCGCAGTTTCGTCGCGGATGATGACGTGGGAGGTGACGACATCGTTTGATGGGACTCTTACGGAGACGGAATTGCGAAAGCGATTCGATGAAGATTTTGGAAACGTGTTCGGAGTTCGCGAAGATGAATCCCGCGAGACTTTTGATACGGGCTTGCGCGCGGGTCGAGTATTTTTTTGGCCGCTTGTTTCGTTTAATGCCTCCGATGGCCGCAAGCATCGTTTTCTTGTGGCGATGGCTAATGAATCGCTTGCGTCTTGTCGTAAAAAGTTTGACCGTTGCTTGCCGCAACAAATTGCATTTTATGCTGTTGCGGATAAAGTTCTACGTGGAGAGCAGCGGAATGGAATTGTTACGGACATTCATGCGAACTGTAGCGAAAATGAGAGGGCCGCGGAAAGTTTGGCCGTTGAATCTGATGTAGAGGAAAATGTTGCGGACGATGGTAATTTATTGCTCGTCGCGCTTTGGAAAAATATCTTGTATATCCTTGTTTTTATGAAAGGCCGGTTATGCCATTGGTCAGAAGAATTGGGGTATGGCGATTGTTTTGATGAACGGATTGCAGAACGGGTGCAGCGGTTTAAAGAGTTCCTGAAAGCGGATGAAATGTTTGCGAGTGCAGGGGCTTTCGGCAAAGCTTGTTTCTGTGGCGATAATGTTTCCGATATGGAAACTTTGTTCCAGATCGGTGCGAAAGATTCGTTTTGGCGCGACCTTGATTTGTATGAATCCGAATCGATGAAGCCTTGTGAAAAACGAAGGTGGACTGTGTGCGCTTTGATGCTTTTGACTTTGGGTTTGTCGTTTGCGCTTTTCTCGGATGATTCTTGGGTGATGCGGAATGTGCGTGAACTGTGTGGTGATGCTGTTCCTGCAAAAGAAGTGGCGCCTGTTGAATTGTCATTGCCTGCGGAGCGCGATTTAGAAAAGCTCGCGTGGGCGGAAGGCCATCGCGATTTGCTCCCTGCAAAATGGACGCAAGGGCGCGATGGTTCTGCGGAAGGCTCGTTTGGAATGCGGCGCTCTCGGTGGACTTGCGATTCGTTGGATTGCAAATTGCTTGGAATTGTCGGTGGGCGCGTTGCGCTTATGAAAACGGCGGCGGGCGAAACGAAAACGCTTTCGGTCGGAGATTCGCTTTTGAAATACCGCGTGAAGGAAATTGGTCGGAATGAAATTGTGTTGCGTTGTGGTCGTAAGGAGGTGCGCTATGAAATTGAATCGCCAAATGTCTCGTCAATGGCGGCGCCAAACGTTTTGCATGTTGGCGCGCGGTAGCGCTTTGCCGCTGGTGCTTGGCGTGTTGCTTGTGCTTTCGATTTTGATGACATCGATGCTCCGCTTGCCGGGGCCGCTACGCCGGACGGTTTCGCTTATAGCAAACGAAACGCAAGAGATGTATTTGGCGGAATCGGCGGTGATTGCAAAGCTGGAGGGCTTTCCGGATGGCTATTTTGCGGAACTTCCGCCGATTCAGTCTCGCGTGCTTGGGCCGTGGACGGAATGGCGGGCAAGCGTGCTAACGAATCGGGAGAATGCGCGGCAATTTGAGCGAGGTGTACAAAAATTCCAATTTCTTTTAGGCAATGAATTCGGGCGCTTTGCCACATCGGAATGGACGCGTTGTGCAATCGCGTTGGAGCAAAATTTGAAAAAGCGCATTTTGCAATCGGATGGCCTCAAGTCGCTTTCGGGGAACCGCCGATTTTTCACGCTCGATTCAAATTTGATGGGGCACGCATCTTCGGTGGCGTTGAACGTGAGTTCTGGCGATTTGACGCTGGACCTTGGCGGTGCGGGCGCCTTTGGCGATTACGGTGGCCGTGTTTCGTTGCGCTCGTTTATGGCTAACGTCGAGGGCGATGTCAAAATTCGCGGGAACGTTCACTTCGATACGCTTCGGATTTACGCGACTGGAACGGTTATGTTGCAACAGAATGTGAATGCGGACTTCGTTGAAATCTTTGGGCTTGCCGGCGTGACTGTTTCGGGCGATGTCTCGCTTGCGGGGCTTCTTTTGTCGAAACAGAACGTGGAAATTTCGGATCATGCGAAAATGAAATTCCCGAGTGTTGCTGTAGCTATTGGCTATCGCGGGAATCGCCTAGCGCTGCTCGAAAAGGCTGTGTTTGAAGGTGCTGCGCTTGCGCCGTCTGGTATTGTGGACCGAGATTCATCTGCGGTGCTTCTTGATTCGGCAAAAGCGCTTTTGCCGTTTTGCATGGAATCTCGGCCGGTTGTGTTTTTCAGGAGACGTTTATGATACGATTCCGTCATTCCGAGTGGCTTATCCACGAGGAATCCAGTGCGTTGTCGAAAGGTTTTACTTTGCCCGAAGTCTGCGTGGCGTTAGCGGTTTTCCTTATCGGAACAACTGCGCTTCTTGGCGCTTGGGGCTTTTTCAATCGCGAAGTGGCGGAGGAGCGGCTTCGTTTGGAACGGTTCGAAAAGGTACTTTCGGCAATGGAGTCGCTGATTGCGGAGCGCCCGTCGTGCTCCGATTCTACGGCGCTTTTGCAAATTTCGGCACCGGTTTTGCTGAAACGGATTCCCGGAAATAAGCATTTGGCGTGGGCGGTCGTGGAACGAGATGGCTTGGCGCTTAAACGTTTGGTGCGGTGTAGGTGAGGTGCCGATGAATAGTTTTCGTCAAATGCGAGGCTTTACGCTTCTAGAAATGCTCGTTGCGCTTACCGTTGCGGCAATCCTCATTGCGGTTTCTCTCAACGTTTATGCGGTGTTTTGCTACGGAATGGCTGAAACTTCGGGCAATTACGTTCGCTTTGCGACCGAGAGCGCCAATGAACTGCGCTGCCGCACGCGCTTTGTGCGCGGCCTCCTGCCTTGCGATTCTGCGGGCTTTGGGGCGTTTCGGAATGATTTTTCCCTACGCTTTTAATTCTTTATAGACCCTCGACTAGATTGAGGGTGACGAGAGTTGCGCGTCCTGTTGGCTGCGAAAAAAAAGCCCCGCTTTTGCGGGGGCTCTTTGATAGTTTGTGTGACCTACATCACTTAGTTTGTCGCTTGTTCTTCGACGCATTCGGAGCGCTTGAGGGCTCTGCGGATCTCGAAGATGTTGCTGATGTAGTGCATAAAGCTTAGCACGCTCACCGAGAGGAAGCCAATTGCATAAAGCGCGAGGAACGGTCCAATGATGTACTTGCTGGCGTTGATGTATTCGAGCAAACCGAAAATGCAGTAGACGCCAACGAGGAGCTCGAGGAGTGCCATCCACGGGAACTTCTGTGCGTAGTGGCTCTTGGCCTTCTTCTTTGCGCCACCGCTCTTCGGGGTGCGGACAAAGCTGCCCTTGGTGCCAAGCACTGCGGCGAATACAGCGCGGGAGTTGCTAACGGCAATGCCAACGCCAAGTGCCATCAAGATGGGGAGCGTGAGCAAGCGAACCTTCCAACCGGTGTAGCCGGAGCAACGCTGGGCGACAAAGTAAAGCACAGACGGCGCGATGGCTGCAGCAAAGATGAATGCGAATCCGACGGAGTATGCCCAAGTGGGGAGGTGTCCGACCGGTTCAAAGAATGCAAGCAACGGCCAAGCGCAGAGGGCGGTAAACAACATGCAGGGGTGGATCGAGTAGTGCGTTGTGTGGAGGATGGCGCCAAGCTTCACGCGGAACGGCACCTTGGAGCGCAAAACCTTCGGCAAAATCTTGATGGCCGTCTGAATGGAGCCTTTTGCCCAACGGAACTGCTGAGCCTTGAAGGCGTTGATGTCGTTCGGGAGTTCTGCCGGAACAATCACGTCGAACACGAACTTCATCTTCCAACCGGCAAGCTGAGAGCGGTAAGAAAGGTCCATGTCTTCGGTCAGCGTATCGCCTTCCCAGCCGCCACCGCCGTAAATAGCGTCCTTGCGCCATACGCCAGCGGTACCGTTGAAGTTCATGAAGAGCTTGCCCCAGCTACGTGCGGACTGTTCCACCACGAAGTGACCGTCGATACCGATGGACTGGGCGAGCGTAAGACCGGATTCCGTGCGGTTCAGGT
>CAMZFJ010000083.1 GCA_947306025.1 uncultured Fibrobacter sp. | reverse complement strand
GCTGTTGATGGAACTCATATTGCCGATGAGGGCGTCTAAGTCGAGGTTTTTGATGTCGTTGTTTTCGTTAGGCATAGCTAGAATATAAAAAACGCAGAAAGGGAGGTTCCCGCTCGGCGGGCGGGAAAGACTTTAAAATTGGCGGATTTTACGTCATAATTTCAAAAATACGACCGCTTTTTACGTAAATTTTGCCGAAAATTTGAAATTTGGATTTTCTGCGCTTGCCAGGAATGTAAATTTAAAGTGTCTTTTGCCAAAGGAGCTTTTATGTCAATTGCCGAAATTTCGAAGAAATTCCATGCGGATAAGCGCGGTAACTGCGCTATGGCTGTTGCTTATGGCTATGCGCGAGCAACGGGTAAATCTGAAGAAGAGTCGGTGAAGGCTGCCGAGATGTTCCGTGCTTTTGGTGGCGGTAAGGCGCCTGACGGTTTGTGCGGCGCGCTTTATGCGGCCAAGATGATGCAGCCGGACCACGGCGAAGCGATTGAAGAAGTCTTTAAGCGTGGAGCGCAGGGCTGCACCAAGTGCAGTGAAATTCGCCCGAATAAGATCATTCCGTGCAATCGTTGCGTGGAACTCGCGGGCGAGGCGCTCGATTTTTTGGAAAAATAGAAGTTTGTTTGTAATGCCGGCTTTGGACTATTTTCCCAAAACTGGTATTTTTTACGTCAAAATTGCGAAAAATTTGCTTGTTTTTACGTAAAATTGCATATAAAAGAATCGATTTTTAGGAAAAATGATGAAAGTCAATGGTTCTTATTTCATTTTTTCCTTGAAAACGTTCTTTCGACGGTGAATTTTTGAAAAAAAATACGCCCAAAAGAGGGCGCTTTTCTAAAAATGTTACAGATAACGTTGAAAATTTACGTAACTTTTTCGCCTATAAAGCCTTTTTTTACGTAAATTTTGCCAATTTTTTGAATTTGACTGTTTTTACGTGCCGAATGTTTTGCATTCGGCCCCCAAGGAAACGTTATCGCACGTGCAATAAATCGTCTTCCCAGGCTTCTTTGAGCTTGCGGAGTTTTTCGAGGGACTTGTCGTCGGCGAGGCTTTCGTCGCGGGTTTGCATGAGTTGCTTGTAGCTTTCGGCAAGTTCGCCTGCATGTGGGTAATCTGCAGTGAGCTTGGCTAGTGCGTCTAAAATGGCGTCATCTGAATACAGGCGGGCGATTCCTTCGAGGGTACGTTCGATGTACTTTTGCGTTTCATTTTCCTGTTTGAACGCCTCAGCTTCCTCAAATTCGATGGGCGTGATTTTGTCCATCCATGCGGTTTCGGCGGCATAAAGCTCGTTGTCGTCGGCGATAGCATCTTTGCGGCCAAAAATTTCCAACTGCGACTTGAGGTACGGGCGGTAGCTTTCAATATCGATTTTTAGCGATGTACGACTGGCAAATTCAGCTAGATTCCTTAAATTCGCTTCGGAAGGATTGTTCAGGAGGCATTCCTTAAGCACGGCAAGTTGATCTTTGGGGGGGAGTCTTTTGAACGATTCCGAACGGGTGGTGTTGGCTCGAATTCTCAAGCGCAAAATGCGCAGGAGCAAAAACATCATAGCTATAAAAAATACAATGGACCAATTCATGGGCGGAAAAAATAGTTATTCCACTTAAAACGGGGGACTGAATTTAGTTGTTTATGTGCATATAATACTATGGAGGGACGAATAATCAAATGATTCTATGTTTTTACATATATTTTGCAATATCATCGGACCTCATTTAACTTTTATTGGTTTATATTTAGGTGGAATTGTTGTAACCTATTATTAGGTGGAGATTGGACTATTATGAAATTTTATAGATGGATGACTCTCGGTGCCTTATTTGGCTGTTCTATTGCTGGCTTTGCTCAGGTCGCCAAGGATGTCCGTACGCTGGATATTATTATTCGCGATTTCCAGCCAAATCACCCTGACTTCGAAAACTTTTCCGAAGAATCTGTCAACCATATAGACCAAATTTACAATTATGCGTCTACTGCCGGCACAGCCATGAATGTGAATGGTTATGACGTGGCGTGGTATACAAATTCCCCTTACCACAATACCTGCGGTAATGGAAATTCGTTTGACAAGTATCGCGCTGGAGCTCAGATTGGCATTGACGGTCTTCCGATACAGCCTAATTCTTTTTTGCCGCCGTATTTACAGGGTACTTCTACTGCAGGGGGCGTTGTTCTAGAATACGGTGAATGTAAGAAGAAGGGTATAGATCCTGTTACTGGTAAAGAAGTGACGATGCGTGGATACTATAACGCAAAAGAGGACGTGAGTGGTTACAAGTGTCCTGAAGGAAGTGTTGCCTGGAAAAATCCTGTTATTTACACGCCTGGCATGGTGAATACCTATTTGGCTTTCACCAAGAAGATTGGTGAAAAGTATAATATGTATGACGGCGTTGTCATCCAGAAGTCGATTAACCCGTTTACGGGTAAAAGTGAACCTCTTTGTGACAACCAGTACTTTGAACAGTGGTTTGCTGATGTGCCGGGGGTAAATAAGCGCATCAATACGACGATGGATATTCCGAAAGATCCAAATTCCAAGTATTACATTTACGATTATAACTACAATAATGGTGGTTACTCTCCACTCGATAGTATCGATCCTGTTACAAGAGAGTGGGTGATGAACAAGCCCTGTAATTTGAAAGTTCAACCAGATACAACGAAATGTGATCAGTTCTTTCCGCAGACACTTTCGATTTTCTGCCCACCTTATGGTTACGAGCACGCTGGCAATCAGGCTGACTTCTTGGGCCAAAATACCTATAATCTTTGTAAGGAATGGCTTGATCAAGGTGGTCCTCGCTCTGTGAATTCTTATGGTACTGGTAATAGCGCCGCTTGGCAGGCTGCTGCTAAATTCGCATCTCTTGGCGATAGAACCGGTTTACAGCATCTTCGCAACTATGCCTTTACGATGATGGGTTATGCAAGCTTCAAGTACAAGGCAGCAAACCAGATTCCGACTCCGGAAGTGTTCGAATTCGCCGGTGATGACGATATGTGGATTTTTGTGGATGGTGTGCTTGTTGTGGACTTGGGTGGTACTCACTTGTCCGCTCCGGGTAAGGTGAACATCCAGACTTTGGCTTTGAACAACCATGGTTGCCATGTGCTTCCGGATGGTACGCCTGAACCGTTGGCTCACTATTCTAACTGCAACGGTTCTTCTGATGCTACTGGTTGGGCTGATGATACTTGGCACCACTTGCACTTCTTCTATGCTGACCGTCAGTCCGATGGTTCTAACATTTACATCCGTACGTCTCTTGCCGAACTTGCTCCATCTCGCTTTGGACAGCCGACGGTTAACGATGTTGTTGTGAAGGTGGATGAGAACGGTAAAGCTCAAAACAGCATGTTTATGAACGTTGCTCTTGCTGATTCTAGCTTTATTGCAATGAATAACCCGAATGTGCCGTCGATTGTAGTCTTGCGCAATCAGACTGTGTTGGGTGCTAATGGAATGCCTCTTAAGACGGTTACGGGTCAAGATTCAATTGTAACGATGGTATATGGTTACTATATAACATCTATAACGGGTCCGATTGACAAGGAAGATGCCGGTCAGATGTATCAGTTTGAAGGTGTCTTGAAGGACCTTGATGGCAATATTGTCGGTGATGGTGGCCTTTTGGGCGATGACCGTATAGCCTTTAACGTGCCTTGGAGCACGGGTCTTGATGATGACGGCAACGGCGGCAACTATACATCTTCCGAATGGCAACAGTTGATGGCTTGGTCCAAAAAGTTTGATGTCAGCTTAGGTGGCTTCTTTGTTGCTTCTGTTTCTGGTAACCATGTTGCTGGTTTTGATGAACGTGAAAAGTGGGGTAAGATTACTTATACCGCTGTGGCTCAGACGCCTGTTATTCCTGATGATCCTGCTTACGACCGTCCGGACTTTACAAACGAAGCTCAAACTCTTACTGAATTGGCTGGTAGCGATGCACTCCCGACGGACATGACTGCTGACCTCGTTTTGACTCCGATTCCGGCTGTTGTTGGTACTGACCCGCTCAAGTGGGCTAAGGATAATGCCGAACAGCTTATGATTTCTGGTGCTCAAGGTGCTACGAATTATGCTCCTGGAACCTCTGTTGTGTATGGTGCTGGTCAGAGCGAAAACAAGACTCTCTGCTATAATGATGGTTCTGCAAACATTCCGGGCAAGAAGAGCAATGAAACTTGCACGAGCTGGTCTTTCCCGACGACACAGCCGTTCCATGTAAATATCCGCGTGTTTGACCACTTGGGCCACTTTGTGAACCAGTACAACAAGCGTGTGACTAAGGAAGAATTCCAAAATGCTTTGAATGGTTTGCGTTCTGCTACTCCGTCGAACGGATTTAAAGAGGCTAGTTGCGGTGACACGCCGATATATGGTGCTACGGGTGCAATGCTTGCCACTATCAAGATGTATCCGGTGACAGACAAGGGACGCTTGCTTGCAACGGGTCCGTATGTTTACCAGATGACGGTCGTGAAGGATGCTTACGAATACTGCTATAAGAGTAATGGTAGCAGCCCGACGATTATGACGATGCCGTTCCAGCGTACTACGGAAACGATTAGACGCGGCTATCGTAGAACAAAGAAAAAATAAGACTTAGTTCATTAAGTTTATGGCGCCCCGCGGCTCGTGCTTCGGGGCGCTTTTTTATAGGAATTTTTTTTGATTGCGCTCGCCTTTTACTAAATAAGCGCCCGTTTTGTGCGCATGTACTACGGCTCGGCAATGTCAGAGCGTAAAACGCACTGCCGCTGCTCTCGCCTTTTACTAAATGAGCGCCCGTTTTGGGCGCATGTATTGCGGCTCGGCAATGTCAGAGCGTAAAACGCTCTGCCGCTGCGCTCGCCTTTTACTAAATTAAGAGTATGCGTTGTTGTAAGATTGTACCTCGTTTGTTCTGTCTGCTTGTGCTTGCCTTGACTGCTAGTGCGTTCTTTGGCTGCTACAGCTTTACCGCAAGTACGCTCCCGAGTCACATCAAAACGGTCAACATCCATGAGGTCGAAGACAAGACTCTTGATCCGGTGCTTGCAAACAACATCCATACTGCCGTTGTCGATATGTTCAAACGCAATGCCGGTGGCGTTCGCTTGGTGAATGACGATGCCAATGCCGATTTTGAAATTACTTTGTTAAGCTATTCGAACAAGCCTGAAAACTATAATAGCAATAGCGATGTAGAAACGTATCGCGTAACGATTCGCGTTGAAGTCCGGTTTTACGATAACGTAAAAGAAAGAATCATCTACGAGAGCAAGTCCCTTTCGGCAGACGGAGTCTATGACGTCCAAGCTAACGAGACCGAAGACCGCCATGGCCAGACGCGTGCAGTCGAAAAACTCCAGGACTTGATTGTTTCGAACGCCCTCGCCAAGTGGTAGTGTCTGGCCGACAACCATTGGCTAAGCCATAAAAAAGCGACTCGGCAATATCGTCCGAGAACGCATCTTGCCGAGTCTGGGGTTGGTTTGGAGTATCTCAAATATGCTTAATTTAAAGCGTTTTGTTAAGCCCTTATTTTAATTTTTATCAAAAAAAACGAAAAAAATTTCTTTTTAGAGAAAATCTTGGAGCGTGACACGGTTTTCGTTGAGTAAAGCTTCGGTCAGAATGCTCCCTTTGTAGGTCAGCTTTAGCGAGAAGAAGGGTTCACCGCGTTCAAGCAACGCGAGAAAAATCAAATCGCCATCCCAGTGGGGGAGTTCTTTCACTTTTTGCTTGTCCACCCATTCCAGTTCGCCCTCGTCGCAGTCCTTGATTGTGCCGGAAAATTCCGTTGCGGTAAACAAGTGCATGAATTCGGTTTGGTCCATGCCGTCGCTGATGAAGGTGACAATGCCGCGGTATTTTGGGTGGATCAGTGTGAGCCCCGTTTCTTCAAGAGCTTCGCGGTGGATGCAGTCTTCGGGGGATTCCCATTCTTCGAACTTGCCGCCAATGCCAATCCACTTGTCCTTGTTGATGTCGTTTTTTTTCTTGACGCGGTGGAGCAGCAAATACTTGTTGTCTTGTTCGATGTAGCAGAGGGTTGTGTTAATCATACGGCCCAAATATAGAATTGTTTGTAGCAGGATGATTTTGGGGGATTCTTGATAAAAAAAATGACGTTTTTCGCGATATAAATGTATAATTATTGTATGATTTACGAAACTTTCGGCTGGTATTATGCAGAATTGCGATAAAGAAATCATAGTAGATTCGAAATTTGAAAATGTCAGGGCTCTTACGGAGTTCGTTGAAAGTGCCCTTGAACCGTATCATCCTTCAATGAAGGCTGTTACGCAGATTGGCGTTGCGATTGACGAATTGTTTAGCAATGTTGTTCGCTATTCGGGATCATCAAATATGAAACTTATTTTGCATGTGAACGAAGATGTGTTGACCGCAAAGCTTACTTTTATTGATGAAGGTGTGGAGTACGATCCATTGTCAAAAGCTGATCCGGATGTATCGCTTTCGGCGGAAGATCGTGAAATAGGTGGGCTTGGAATTTTCCTTGTGAAAAAGATTATGGATGGAGTTGAATACAAACGAGATGGACATAAAAATGTCTTAACCGTTGTTAAAAAATTGACTTAATTTATTAAAGAATGTAAATCAAAAATCGAGGCTAGAATGAAAATCGAAAAAAATGTGGATGCATCCAATGTGTCGTTTGCTTTGGAAGGACGTTTGGATACGATGACTGCGCCTTTGCTTGAATCCGAGATTCAAGGCAAGTTGGACGGTGTTACGGACTTGCAATTTGATTTTGCCAAGCTGACTTATATTTCTTCGGCGGGGTTGCGTGTGTTGCTCGCTGCGCAGAAGATTATGAACAAGCAGGGCAAGATGATTATCAAGAACGTTTGTGATGAAATCATAGAAATTTTCGAGGTGACGGGATTTTCAGATATTTTGACTGTTGTCTAATCTGAGTACAAATTTGTATGGATGAAAAAAGCGGTACCCGTGAGGTACCGCTTTTTTGTATATCTGCTTTAGAACAAGTCATCTCCGACTTCGATCATGTCATCCTGAGCGGAGAGCGCAGCTCGAAGTCGAAGGATCTATTTTACTTGACTCCAATAAGAGACAGGTCTCTCACGGCACCCTTGTCCGCAGAAGAAGCCATAGCGGCATAAGCCTGCAGAGCCTTGGATACGACGCGGTCGCGGTTTTCCGGCTGCCAAGCTTTAGAACCGCGGGCTTCCATTTCCTTGCGGCGTTCGGCGAGTTCTTCGTCGGTGAGCTGCACGTTGATGCTGCGGTTC
>CAMZFJ010000082.1 GCA_947306025.1 uncultured Fibrobacter sp. | reverse complement strand
CTTTTTGCAGTTCAAAAACGCTACTGTCGATTTCGCTGTACTTCTGCACTTCGGCACGCATTTCCACGAGAATCATGTCGGCATTCGCAGCGGCAAGTTTCAGGAATCCGAGCTTTTCGCCACGCTGCGGATTCGTCAGCACGACCTTATGATTTGTTTTCGAAGCCAGCGCCTGTTCCATCGATTCGCGTTCCGCCAAATCTTCGGGCAGGGGAACATCTGTCGCAATTTCGCCCGGAATAAATTCCACGTCCATGTACCACTGCACTACCATCTGGCTGAAAATTTCAGTCTCGTCATCTTCGAGTTTGCATTCCAAGCGATAATGGCGGCGCCCGCAAAGTACGCCGTTGCGGTATTCAAAAATCACGGCGGCAGCCATCGTGCCGTTACGCTTCAACGAAATCACGTCCATGCTGAGGCTTGCATCGGACACGTCCGTTTTCTGGTGCGCACTTGTCGCCTTGAGCGCCTGAATCGCATCGCGCTTTTTGGCCGCGGTCTCGAAATCCATGCGTTCGCTCGCTTCGAGCATTTCGCGTTCCCAAAGGTCGATCAGATCGTCGCGTTTACCGCCCAAGAGCATTTGCGTCTGCGCCACTTTTTTGCGGTATTCCTCGCGGGTCACGAGCCCTGCGCACGGCGCTTCGCAACGGCCGATGTGGTAATTGAGGCAAGGACGCACAGGGCGATTCATCGGGAGCTTCAACTTGCATTCACGTATTTTGAACAACCTAGCGGCAATATCTTGCAATTGGCGGATCATTCGCGAACTCATGTAAGGGCCGTAATACAGGCATCCATCTTTCTTCACGGAGCGGCTCAAGAACAATCGCGGGAACGGTTCATTCACGGAGAACGCCAAATACGGAAAGTGCTTGTCGTCCTTCAAGAGCACGTTGTACTTGGGCGTATGCTTGCGAATCAAGTTCGCTTCGAGAATAAGCGCTTCCGTTTCGCTTTCCGTGATAATCCATTCGATGTCGCGGATGTACGGGAGCATCAAAGTGGCCGCGCGATGACCGGCATGGTCACTCCCGTCGAAGTAGCTCGACACGCGGTTCTTGAGAACTTTCGCTTTGCCGATATAAATAATTTTCCCCTGAGCGTTCTTCATGATGTAAACCCCCGGCAATAGAGGGAGTTCTGCCAGGCGACGCTCAATATGTTCACTTACAGGGATCATGACTTTTAGAAGATAGAATTTATTTCTATTTGTAATGGATTCTATCGGCCTATGGCCTCCAGAATGACATGCAAGGTTAGACAGCGTAATAGCCGTTTTTTGCTTCGTTTTTACATTTTCTAACAATCTTGCAACATCAAAATTTTATATATCTTACATAGGTAAGTTTTGCACCCCCGACATTTTAATATGGAGATAAAATGAATTTTGAAAGCATGAACTTGTTGTCGCAGAAAGTGGAAGGAGTCCTTGGAACGGTCCGCGCCCTGCGTGAAGAAAACGCTAAGCTAAAGCAACTTCTCGAAGGCGCCAAGGCACAGGCCGAAAACCAAAAAAATCTGTTAGATTCTGCCAACGCAAAGATTGCTGACTGCGAAGCGGCCCTCAACGCACGCGCCAACCAAGCAGCCGCTCAGGACGAAGCCATCAACGAAAAAAGCCGCGCTATCGATAGCCTGAACGGACAGATTAACGAAAAGAACGGCATTATTGATTCCCTCAATGCACAGATTGCAGAAAAGAATGGAATCATCGACGCTCTTAACGGAAAAGCCGCAGAAAAAGACAACGCCATCAATTCCCTTAACGGACAAGTTGCCGAGAAGAATGGCATTATCGATTCCCTCAACGGACAAGTTGCCGAAAAGAACAACATCATCAATTCTCTTAACGGACAAGTCAACGAAAAGAACAGCATCATCGATTCGCTCAACGGACAAGTCAACGAAAAGAACAGCATCATCGATTCGCTCAACGGACAAGTTGCCGAAAAGAATAGCATCATTGATTCGCTCAATGAACAGGTAAACGAAAAGAACAACATCATCGATTGCCTGAATGGTCAAGTAGCCGAAAAGAACGATATCATTGACAACCTCAATGGTCAAGTCCAGAGCCAGAGCAACGAAATTGCCGAAGCCCAGACCAAGTTCCAGCAGCTCCTTTCCACCATCGAAAATGAGCTCGGCACCGAATTCAATATCAGCGAGCCGGTCGCAGAACAGCCTGAAGTTCCTGCCGCTCAGCCCGAAAACAAACCGCAAGACGAAACCCCAGACCTGTTCGCGAGCAATGGAGGCTCGCAACCCGGTTTTTTCGGCTAAGGTGGTTGTTGGATAAAGATCCATTCGGCGTAGGAATGAAATAGTATGGCAAACGAGACACTTAGATCAGTCAGCATTAATGTCGCTCAAGAACGCATCCACATCCGCACGGACCTGCCCGATACGGACTTGAAAGAAATCGTCGATTTCATCGAAAGTCGTCTCGATAATTCCTCGAAATTTAAACTGGAAATGAAGAAGCAACTCTGCTTGCTCGCCGTGGAACTCACTTCTGAAATTTTCGAGTTGCGCAAGCAATTACGCAAAGCCAAATCGTATCACGACCTGATGGATAAGGATATTAGGGAACTTTCACTCCAATTGGACGAAGCACTCCCCAAAGCCGACAGCCAAGTTTAAGCCCTAAGGGATACATTTAATACACATAGCAAAAATCTCGATATTTTTATCGAGATTTTTTTGCATTTCTCCCCTTGTTTTTAAGGTATAAGAAACATATATTATAAGCGGGCATCCCACGGATTTTACACCCGATCTAACAGGAATAAATCAGCTCGTTGCTCTTGTGGTTCAGTTTAGGCGCGCATTGACGCGAAAAACAAATCCCCGAGGCGCTGCTATCATTGTAGATAAGTAGTTTCGAGTGTTCGCACCGTAGGAGATGCCCTTTTTTTATGGGGAAAAAATGGTAACATCTGAAAAGCTATTAAATCTTTTACAGGCCGCAGAAAGCTCTGACATTTTCGACAAAGCGGTTGTTGGATATTTGCTCCCTGACGGCACTAGCAACATCGTCACGCTGAACACTCCCGAAGATACTGTTTTCGACATAGCATCGCTCACGAAGGTTTGCCCCACTTCGACGTTAGCTCTCACGTATGTTCTCGAAGGCAAGCTTTCCATTGACGCCAAAGTCATCGATTACATCCCGGAACTTCAAACAAACTATCGTGACGAGATTTACGTTTCGCATTTGCTCACGCATAGTCTTGATTACCGCGTCCCGATGAAAACTCTCACGGCTCTTTCACCGGAAGAGATTCTCAACGTTCTTTACACATACGAATTTTCCGCTGCACCAGGTACGGTTTTCAACTACGGAAACCCCGCCAGCGTTTTGCTCGGAATTTTGTTGCAAAGACTTACGGGTAAGACTTTGCAAGAACAAGGTAACGAAAGATTTTTCACGCCGCTCGGCATGACGCGTTCTGGTTACGACCCGCTCACGCGCGTTCCGAAATCCGAAATCGCGGCGACAGAACTCTGCGAGTTCCGCCACCGCGAAATCCAAGGCGAAGTCCATGACGAAAGCGCCTGGGTTCTGCAAAAGCTTTTCCCCGTCGGTAGCGCCGGCATGTTCAGTTGCGTGCCCGACTTGCTCAAGTTCGTGAAGATGATCCTCATGGACGGGAAGTTCGAAGACAAGCAAATCATACCCGCCGGGATTCTGGATATCGTAAGCCACAACGCCTTCCCCGACAACTTCGGCGCCTGCGCCGCTCTCGGCTGGGAACTGAACGCGCCCCGATTCATGGGCACCAAGGTTTCGCCGCAAGCATTCGGCAAGACAGGATTCACGGGCGCAAGCATCGTAGCCGACCCGGACAAGGGAGGCGCCATAGTCATGCTCAGCAATTTCACCTACCCGCATCGAGAACCCAATGCCGACCGCATTCACGCGTTCCGCGCCACACTTGCCGACGCGTTCTTTGAAGAGTTGTCTTAAAAGGTATTGGTGACATTACAAAAAAGACCCTCGACAAAATCGAGGGTGACACTTAATGGATCCTATCGGTGCGGCGCACCTCCAGGATGACAGCGGTCAATGTAAAACTACCTCCCGGCAGCCTTGCGAAGCATTTCCTTGCGCTGGGCTTCGGCAAACATCTTGGCCATTTCCATGCGGTTGTCAAGGATTTCCTTTTTCTTTGTTTCTTCCTTGCAGTTCACGCACTTGGTTGCGGTCGGCACGGCCATGAGTCTTGCCTTCGGAATCAACTGTCCGCAAATCTTGCAGACACCAAACGTTCCGTTCTTGATACGCTTGAGAGCTTCTTCAAGATAAACAAGGTATTTACCTTCGCGAGCAGCCAGCGAGAGGTTGGTTTCAAGCGAATTGATATCAGTTGCAGAATCAGCACCTTCAGAATCGCCACCATCACCGGACTGGTTTTTCTGGTCTAAAAACACGTTAGCCTTTTCGGACTCGCTCTGGGCGGTCACAAGCTCACGTCTCTTCTCCAAAAGCATATCCTCAAAAAACTTAAGATCAGCATCGCTCATCTTTACGGGTTTCTTCTCAGCCATATTAAACTCCTTCTTTGTGAGTTACACTGTGATAAGCACCGCTTTAAATTATCTTTTTTTTACAAAAAAGAACAATTTAAATAATATTTTTTCAAAAAAATTGTTGACAAGACGTCAAAAACTAAAAAATATCCACATTGAGCTTGAGGCCGTTCTTTTTCACGTCATTGAGCATGGTATCAAAATCGTGTCGTAAAGCGTCAAAATCCACTTTCAATTTAGAAGCCTCATCAAGGAACATCTTTGCCGAACCTTCGCTTTCATCAAATTTAGTCACAATCGCTACAGCCGCTTCTTTCGAAGCGTTTGCACGTTCCATAAAGGCTCGTGCTCGATCTATGAGTTCGCTAGCCTTTGCAGCGCTCTCGCCGCTACGGTCAGAAAGTTCCTGCAAGGAGCGTTCTAAGTTTTCGGCAACTCCGTAGTAACCGTCAATCAATTCGTCCACTTGAGATTTCCACTTGCGAACATCGGCTTTTGTCACGCGAACAAGTTTTTTCGCCTTGTTTGCAACGCGGTCCATTTGCTTGCCCGTTTCGCCCACAGTAATTGAATCCACAAAACTGGTAATCATTTTCTGGGCATCGCCAATGTCATTAACGGCTTCGGTCAAGTTCTTTGAAATTCCAGAAGTTCCCTCGTCATAAAGCCCATTAACGGTATCGCCCTCGGCAACCAGCTTGCTAGAGTTCCCCGTTATAATACTCATCTCGCGTTCACCCATGAGCCCAGCCGTCACCAAGCGGAATTCCGAATTCACAGGAATTTTTGCTTCGGCGAGCACGCGCGCCTTCACATAGACGGCATCATCCGTCAATTTAACATCGACGATTTCGCCCATGGAAACGCCACGGACACGCACAAGATTTCCCGGAGAAAGCGTACCGATTGTCTCGTACTTAACAACAAACGTATAGCGCTTGAAGTACGGGCTTGCCGGATGGTAAAAATAAGCAGCCATCCCGCACAGCACGACGATTACGACAAAAACGAAAATTGCAACAAAGTTTTTCTTGATTTTAATCCACAAACTATTCATAGAAAGACCAGCTCTGTGGATTGAAATCTAGTAAATCATCTGTAAATTCGCCTTTCGCCTTAGCCTTAATCTTTTGCAACAACGACTCATTGAACTCTTGAGCCACGTTCTGCCCACTCATTTTCATGAGGGCGTTCATCGCAATGACTTCAGAAATCACGGTCATGTTCTTGCCAGGAGCCACAGGCAACACCACCTTCGGGATGTTCACGCCCATGACGTTCTCTTCCATTTCGTTAAGGCCGGTACGTTCGTACGACACATCCTGGCGCCACTGCTGGAGTTCGACAATCATTTCGATTTTTTTCACCTTGCGAATAGCATGGATACCAAACATCGAGCGAATGTCCAAAATGCCTACACCGCGGATTTCCATGTGATGGCGAATTAGCGGATCGGGGCGGCCAATAATAGATTTACCCACATGGCTAATGTGAACAACATCGTCAGCGACCATGCGGTGTCCGCTTTCGACAAGGTCTAGCACACATTCGGACTTGCCCACGTTGCTATCGCCCACATAGAGCATGCCCACGCCATAAACGTCCACAAGGCTTCCGTGAATTACTGCATGCGGAGCAAAGAACTCATCGAGAATTCTCTGGCTCATCTTGAAAAATTCAAAAGTATGGAGCGTTGTCGAGAATATCGGGATATGCAAACGGTTGCACATCGCCTTGAGTTCATCATGCGGGGTCTGAGCGTGAGTCACCACCCACATCGGCGCACGGAATACAGACAAATTTTCAAAAATTTTCGTTCGCGCTTCGGGACCTACCGATTCCAGATAATTCCATTCCGTATGACCAATTACCTGTATTTGCGTCGAACTATATACTTTGGTATAACCCGCCATGGCAAGGCCAGGGCGATGGATTCCGCCTTCTTCGATACAAGCGTCCATGTCCTCGTCGGGACAGTGCGGCAGCATCTGCAAATCCTTTCCATAGCGGATAAAAAAGTCCCGCACCGGGAAACGTTCCCGGTGCAGGATCTTTAAGTCTTTCAATCTATCAGCCATTACGTGAGTTCAGAAATCGGCTGTGCTCTATGATCGTTCTGCTTGTCGTTGGCCTTCTTGAGCTGGACCTTGATACGTTCAAGCGTTACATCGACTGCCTTGCCCATATTCTCTTCGTCGGCAGAAGCGACAACGACGGAACCTGTAATGTTGACAGAAATTTCGCAATGACGCTGGTGTTCAACTTCGTGGTCGAGAATTACAGAGGCGCTAGTGATATTCGGGTAAAATTTGGCCAACTTATCCATTTCTTCCTGAATACGGTCCTGAAGACCTGCCGATGCGTTAAAATGACGAGCAGAAAACTGAATATCCATGATGAACCTCCGTATGTTAATGTTAACATTTATTAACGTTTAAAAACTCTTTGGAACTTCCGTTCCGCAATTAAAGTATATACATCTTTTTATTTGAAAAATCCACTACTAATTTGAATTTTAATCAAATAATCATTCCACTTTGGAATAATTACTATGACTAATAGCCGGAAATTCGCGTTTTTAGCGTTTTCTTTGATTTTTTGGCAATATCTTCAGTTCCTTTTCGCGGTATTTTGCCACTGTACGGCGCGCCACCTTGATTCCCTGCTTCAAAAGTTCGTCACTGATGTCCTGATCGGAAAGCGGGGACGACTTGTCTTCTTCGTCAATGAGCGTCTTGATGGCATCGATAATCATCGCAGAACC
>CAMZFJ010000081.1 GCA_947306025.1 uncultured Fibrobacter sp. | reverse complement strand
CACTCCATAAAGTGCTGCGAGCGTCAAAGATTTAAAACCATTCATACCAAACTCCTTATAAAATGCACTGGATCCTTCCACCTACGGTGTCAGGATGACGCGAGAAGACATCGAGCCAGAGCGGACAAAGTAGGCGCCCGGTCGCATATTATTCGCATTAATTTCGTGACCATAACCGCGACGGACAACAACGCCGTTCAAATCAAGAACCGCCCAATCCACCGTTTTTGCCAAACGAATCATGTGGGCAGTTCCATCGTAAACCGCAAAACGAGCAGGCAGCGCAGCAGCCGCACAAGCCATTTCCAAACCCGTTGTGCCGCCATTCCCGGAATCCGACGGAATCGAGTCATTCGGAATGGAATCGGTCGGAGGCACAACTTGCGGAAGTTCAGCCTTCACAAGCTTAATCTTCTGATTGTCCGTTCCCGTGCGCACCCACGTGATGAGCGGCATCCCCACATCCTTCGAAATGTTCAGCACGTCGGCCAAGTAATCGCTATCGTAATCGGCAAACAAGAAGTAGCCCTTTTCCTTCGATGCGTTCTCGATGCGGATTTCGCAAGGAGTCGACTTTGTGGCAACAGTGTCCAAGAGCGTCTTGGACGGGCAATAATACTGCTTGGTCTTGAAGTTCTGTAACGTGTAATAACGAGCTTTTTGGCTGCGTTCAAGCACCCAGAGCTGCGATTCGTTATTTTCGTCGGCGGTCTGCTGCACCACAATACCGTCTTTATCTTCGAGCGCCAAATTGCTATGAGAAACGACCATGCGGTAACCGCCCGCTTCGACAAGCGCATTGTTGACCGGATCCACGCCATTCGTGTGCTTGATTTTCTGGATGTTTCCGTCGCGGTCGTAATAGAGGTAGTCAATATTCACAGAACGGCGGTACGTCCAGCCGCCCGGAGAATTTGCACCATGGTACATGAAATACCAGTGCCCCAAGTACTTGAAAATCGCCTGATGGTTCGTTTCGGAATTGTCCATCTTGTCGTTGATGACGCCTTTTTGTGTCCACGGTCCGTTAATCGAAGGCGCCATGGAATAGTTCGTCGTCGAAGGGTATCCCGAAGCGTAACTGAAGTAGTAGTTTCCGCGGAAATAATGCATCCACGGCGCTTCAAAAAAGTCCTTGATTTTGATATCTTCGGGCGTACCCGCAAGCTCGATCATGTTTTCCTTGAGCTTCACGCGGCGACCTGCGTTCCACGAACCCCAATACATCCAAATATCGTTGCCATCGTAGAAAATGGCAGGGTCAATATTGAGCTTCACATCGTTCGGCGTATTGTCGGTGATGAGCGCCTGGCCAATCGCGTCTTTCCACGGTCCAGACGGGTGGTCCGCCACGGCAACGCCAATCGCAAAACCTTCGCTCCCATTTTCCTTGATCGTCCCGTGATGAACGGTCACGTACCAGTAAAATTTTCCATTTCGATATTCGCAGTGGCCCGCAAAAGCGCTCGCGTTCGCCCATTTGAACGTCTTGACGCTCAAAACCGCACCGTAATCGTGGTAATGCTCCATGTCGTCGGTCACGAGCACATGCCAGTCGTTCATGATGAACGCCTTGTTGTTATTGCCCTGAGGGCCCTGTTCGTCGTGACCTGCAAAAATGAAAAGCGAGTCGTTATGCACGAGTGCCGCCGCATCCGCAGAATAAAAATCCGTCGTGAGCGGATTCGCCGCAAAAGCAGCCGAACCAAATCCAGCGCTCAAAATAGCACAACAAGCCGCGTTCCTAGCGATACGCGGCAAGCCTACAAAAGACTCCAAACCCTTTGTTTCCATAGACTTCTCCCATACATCCACACTCGAACAAGTCTAGTTATGGTAAATATATACTCTTCAACATTAAAAGTCCACATATTTTTAGATTATCAGCAATTGGTTATTGGTCAATGGGCTTTAGCTACTGGTCATGGGCTTTCAGAGTTCAACAATCTTCAATTTTTACATAAAATTTTTAATTAAAAGTCCACAGTTAAAGATATAGGGCACAAGAGGAGAGATTGCTTGCAGCAACACATTTTGAGGCTTGAGAAAATGTAAAGACACAAAGAAAAAAAAACGGCACGCCGTCGAAGCAACCTCATTGTTTTTTTGAAATTTTGGCGACAAAAAAGTGACAACACTCTCTATTATACAACCGACCCTTATATTATACACACAAAGTAAAATTTTTCGTCTTTTTTCGACACTTTTTATCCAAATACATGCAATAAAAACTATATTAAGAATCAGTACAGGAGGAAAAATTATGAACCCCAAAACCATACTGTCAAAAGCGGCGACAGCGTTTTTCGCAGTAGCCGTTGCATCACCAACCGCATTCGCTGCAGGAACTTTCGAAACCTGGAACGGCGCAGACGAAAATCCACAAGTCCAAACCGGACTCGGCAATGAAACCAAAACAAACGGAATTTGGTTCGACTACGAAGATGATCAGGATCGCGGGCATTCCAAAATCATATACCCCGTAGAGCCGTGTCTCGAATACGCAACATGTGCTCCTCACTATTTTGACGCCGTTATATCGCATTGTGGTGGATTTTGCGGAACAGCCTATCTCGATAAAGGCGAAATGACCAAGCTTCCTTATTCGGGCGTGGGTTTTAATATCGTTGGCGAAACATCCTCTACCAACAAAACTCTAGCCGCTGGCGACGCATCCTCTTGGGGTGGACTTTGCGTTACGTACACGTCCGACATTGATTTGCAACTGGAACTCGGACTCGGAGAAACCGTTGATTCCACCATTTCCTATGCAAATCCGACTGTAACGCTCCCCGCAGTAAAAGAAATTCCAGGACAAAAAGTCGTCGTCAATTGGTCTGATTTTAAGCAACCTTCTTGGTATGACGGAGTCGTAAAAATAGACGGTGAAACCGCAGCTAAGCAACTTGTGGCCGTCAAATTCAAGCTTCAAGCAGAACCGGGCCGCTACAATTTCAACATCTGTGCGGTTGGTCCCAAAGATGGAACCTGCCCAGAAAAATGCGACATTTATAGTGAAGAACAGAGCATCAAGATAGCCAGCAGAACAGTCTCCGCAAAAGCGATTCTCAACAATCGCACGCTCGGATTTACAGGAGTTTCGCACGCCACCGCCGAAATCTTGAATAGCCTCGGTCAGGTCGTCGCACGTGGAGCAATCGATGACGCCACTACGACACTCAACCTCGCTCACCTCGATGTCGGAATTTATTTGGTCCGCGTATTTGGGAAGTCTGCGAACTTTACGAACAAAATCGTGCTGAAGTGATTTTCAGCAAAAAAAAGTGCTACTAAACGCACCAATACACTCGTTTCGGTAGCATAATTTGCCATTTTTCGAGTTGAATAACGCAAAAACGCCCCGTTGTAACGGAGCGTTTTTCGCATGAAAAAGGAGATTCCCGGTCAAGCCGGGAATGACATCATCCAATTACGTGTGTGCGTCAACCCATTCAGCGTTCTTCTTGCAAGCTTCGACAGACTTGTCGAAAGCAGCCTTTTCTTCGGCGCTCATCTTGACTTCGAGAATCTTTTCGACACCGTTTGCACCAACGACAACCGGCACGCCGCAGTAGAGGCCGTTCACGCCGTATTCGCCATTGAGCTTAGCAGCGCAAGAGAACACGCTCTTCTTGTCGAGGAGGTAAGCTTCAGCCATGTGGATAGCAGAGGTAGCCGGGCTGTAGAAAGCAGAACCGCGACCGAGGAGGTTCACGATTTCGCCACCTGCACCAGCGGTACGCTTTGCAAGTTCAGCAAACTTTTCCTTGCTCATGAGCTGAGAAACCGGGATACCGCCGACAGAGACGCATTCCATGATGGAGACCATCGTGTCGCCGTGGCCGCCCATCACGAGGGCCTTCACGTCTTCGACAGACACGCCGAGTTCGTCGGCAACGAAGCAAGCGAGACGGGCAGAGTCAAGCACACCAGCCATACCGATGACCTTGTTGGCCGGGAGACCGGACTGCTTCTGCATGTTGTAGACCATAGCGTCGAGCGGGTTCGTGATGACGATAACGAAAGCGTCCGGAGCGTTAGCCTTGATGGCTTCGGCGACCGTCTTGATGACGCCGCAGTTCTTGTCGAGGAGGTCGTCACGGCTCATGCCCGGCATACGCGGGAAACCAGCGGTAACGATAACAACATCAGCACCCTTAATAGCGGAATAATCGGTAGAACCCTGAAGATCAACGGACGAATTGATGACGGAGCGGCCTTCCATGATATCGAGAGCCTTACCCTTCGGCATGCCCTGAGTCATCGGGATGTCGATAAGGACGACGTCGCCGAGATTCTTCTGTGCAAGCACGAGAGCCATTGTACCACCAATTTGACCAGCACCAACGAGTGCAATCTTCTTTCTAGCCATGATTAACCTTCCTTTTAAGGTATTTAAAATTTTACGTACCAAATATAGCAAAAGAAATGTAAAACCGGCAATATGGACCAATGTTACATATTATTTATTTGAGGGGAAAAATTGGGGATTTCTTGGCATAAAAGGCTTATTTGGAAGGGGAAAGCCTTCCCCTCGGTGGCACCTCGTTGCCACCTACCCCTTCGCCTAGGGGCTCCGCCCCTAAAACCCCATAAGACAAGTGCCGCGCCAAATGCGCTTGCACAAATTGGCATAGCCGAGTCGCAGGGGATTCTACAAAAAAACATTGAAAAGCAAAAATATACATTATTGCTATATTAACCGCATGAAGTTTTTGGCAATTATTGTATTGAGCATTTCCTTACTTGCTTCGAGTAGTTTTGCAATATCGCTTACCCCACCGCAAATTTATGCCGTTAACGAAAACAAACCAATAACACCATCTGAAGATCCAAAGGACCTCACAAGTCTATACATATATATAGCACGATTCTTTTCTGTATATATTACAGCTGGAGGCGTTGTTACAACAATTGCAGCGAGTTGTTTCTATAGTGCAGGCTCTAAAAAATCCAACATATCCATTGCCGCTGGTATCGGAATAACGGTTTTAGGCGGATTCGGCATTTACTGGTCATTCTAATTGCGCACCTCTGAATAACTTTTTTTTCTAGCAGCATTTCCAATGCATTTCTAGTAACTAGTAACTAATAACTAATAACTAAAAATCTATATTTGTGCCCACTATGAGTATTGCTATTCCTCAACTGCCTAAGGGCACACGCGATTTTTATCCGGAAGCTGAACGCATCCAGAATTATATTTTTGACACATGGCGCAAGGTCGCCGAAAGCTTCGCCTACGAAGAATACGAAGGCCCGATGTTTGAACATCTGGAACTTTACACCGGAAAGTCCGGCGAAGAAATCGTAAGCCAGCTCTACAACTTTAAGGACAAGGGCGACCGCGAAATTGCGCTCCGCCCGGAAATGACGCCGACGCTCGCCCGCCTCGTGATCCAGAAGGCCCGTGAACTCAAGAAGCCGTTCAAGTGGTTCTCCATGCCGCGCCTGTTCCGTTACGAAAAGGCTCAGAAGGGTCGTCTCCGCGAATTCTTCCAGCTGAACATGGACATCATCGGCACCGAAAGCATCTACGCCGAAGCTGACTTGCTCGCTTCTATCGCCACGATGTTGCGCAAATTCGGCCTCAAGGACTCCGACTTTGCGATTGGCGTTTCGAGCCGTAAGCTCCTCGCCACCTACCTCGAAGAAATCGGCGCTCCGAATCCGGCGCTCGTTTACCCGGTGCTCGACCGTCGCCTGAAAATCGGTCCGGAAGCATTCGCCAAGGCACTTACCGAAGCAGGCCTCTCCGAAGCACAGATCAAGCAGCTCGACGATTTCATGAGCTGCAAGTCGATTGAAGAAGTGCGCGCTGCAGTGAAGAGCGAAAACGCTACCGCAGCCCTCAAGGAAATTGAAGACTTATTTGCAACGCTTGCCGCTGCAGGCTTCAGCGAATGCGTGAACCTCGACCTCTCCATTGTTCGTGGCCTCGCCTACTACACCGGCATCGTGTTCGAAGTGTTCGACAAGGGTAAATCCATGCGCGCCATCGCTGGTGGCGGACGTTACGACAGCCTCACCGAAAAACTCGGTGGCGACCGCATTCCGGGCGTTGGCTTTGGCATGGGCGACGTTGTCTTGGCCGACCTCCTCCGTGAACGTGGACTTTTGCCGAGCCCGAAGCAGCATGTGGACTTCTACATCGCAAGCTTCACGAACGACATGAAGAAGATTTTCGAAACGGCCCAGGTGTTCCGCGCAAACGGCAACTCTGTTTCTCACCCGCTTGCCTCCATGAAGATGGGCAAGCAGTTGGAACAGGCTAACTACCAAGGTGCATCTATCGTTGTCTATGTGGATGGCGATAAGGCTTCCGCCGGACAGTTCGAATTCAAGGACCTCCGCGATGGCACGATGCACGTGGGCGACGTTGCCGCGATCGTTGAACGCAGCAAGATGGTTATCGAACCGAAGAAAGTCTAGTTTTCCTAACGACTCCATACAAGCCCAAAACTCGTATGGATCCTCCTTTGGAGGATGACTGCACGGGAAAAATTCTAGTAACTAGTAACTCAGAACTAATAACTTAATCTGCATGACACCTGTAAAAGTACTACTCAGCATCCTTTCGTTGTTCTTAACTCTCGGGGTGATGGCTCTTGCTTACCCCGAAGACGGAATCCACATTGGCGATACAACGCTCCGCTACCCGAAGCTTTCGCAAGTTTTCGAGAAGGCCGAAACAAAGACGGACTCCGCCGGAAACGAGGTCAAAGTCGAGCAGGTGGATCCGGAAGAAGCTATCCGCCAGATGATGGAAGAGACAAAGCAAAAGCAGTTTGCGGCATTCTCGGATTCCCTCAAGTACTACGAGGACTTCTTTAGAGAAGGTCGTACGCGCTTTGACTTGCCGAACGACGACCTGACGTGGTTTGACCGATTCTTCCAGAGCTTGCAGAACGCACAAAAAGATTCCACCACCGTTCACGTGATCCACTACGGCGACTCGCAGCTCGAAGAAGACCGCATTTCATCTACAATTCGTGAAGACTTGCAGAATGAATTTGGCGGTAACGGCCCGGGACTTCTCCCCGCCGTGATGCACATTCCATCGCAATCGACATCGCAATGGAACAACGGCGACATGAAGCGCTATATCATCTTTGGCCCCAAGGAAGAACAAGCAACTCATAATCGCTACGGACCTCTTGCCCAAGTGGGAGAACTCAATGGATCCGCTGTAGTCGGCATCAAGAAACGCGAAAGCAAGAAAGATATGTTCCCGCATGTCGGCGGCTATTCCACTATCAAGGTACTTGCAGGCAAAAAAGGCAACCTGAAGTTGCGCCTCACATACGAGCACATGGTTAATGATTCCGTGGGCGTCAAT
>CAMZFJ010000080.1 GCA_947306025.1 uncultured Fibrobacter sp. | reverse complement strand
TCGAAGCAAAAAGAGCCGATACAAAGACAATAGAAAGAACGATTATAAGATACCAGTTTTCCATGCTAGTAATATATACTGAAAAAAATTGAATAAGTTTCACATTCACAAAATATTACAATTTTATTACAAAGTATATTTTACAAACGCGTTCCTTCCCTAGTGCTACAACGTTTTGCAAACAATGTGGAAAAAACGCTCAACAGCATTGTTGGGAGAATATGTAAAAATAATTTTTATATTTGCGCCGTTTTCAAAAACAGAGCAAAACGGCTATGCTAATATACGCGAATAAAATATTCAACACACCCATCGAAACGATTGAAATTTTCGCCCCTAGAGAAGTCAAATCTGCACTAGACAAAATTGAACTTTTACAACGTAAAGGTCTCTACCTCGTAGGCTACATGCGCTACGACTTGAATACGGCCAGCAACTTGCCTCTTGTTTATTTTGAAGCGTTCGATTCCTTTGAGCCGTTCGAGCAAAAAATTCCTGAGCAAAAAATCGGCACTATCGTAAAGCCGCTTATCACAAAAGAAGAGTACACCGAAAAGGTCGCTTACATCAAAGAGCTAATCAAGAACGGCATTACATACGAAGTCAATTACACTTACCCTTCGGCGTTAAAAACAAACGCAAATGAAATCGAGTTGTACCATTATCTCTTGCAAAATCAAAAGACTCCCTACAACGCCTTTTTACAAAACAAGTACGAGACCATTTTATCTTTTTCGCCGGAGCTCTTTTTCGTAAAGCAAGGCAACAAGATTTTGACCAAGCCCATGAAGGGCACAATCAAGAGAGGCGCAACAGACGAAGAAGATGCAGCGCTGAAAAACTTCTTGTTTAACGACTTGAAGAACCGCACCGAAAACATCATGATTGTCGATTTGCTGCGCAACGACCTCGGCCGGATTTCAAAACCGGGAACGGTTCGCGTCGATAAACTTTTTGACGTCGAGCAGCACAAAACGTTGTTCCAAATGACTTCTGAAATTTCTTCGGAATTGAAAGACGGCGTAACGTTACACGATATTATTCAAGCGATTTATCCGTGCGGTTCCATCACGGGTGCGCCCAAAATTTCGACGATGGAAATCATTGACGCCACGGAACACAAGCCACGCGAAGTTTATTGCGGCACAATTGGCTACATCCACGGCGATGAAATGATTTTCTCCGTGCCCATTCGAATTTTGCAGAAGAAGAACGGCGAAACGGAATACCGCTACGATGCCGGCAGCGCCATCACATGGAGCTCCACTGCCGAAGACGAATGGAACGAAACACTCACCAAGGCGAAATTTTTGGAAACGGATTTTTCGTTGATCGAAACCGGCATTACCGATTTCGAGATGCACATTGCAAGACTCAAGAATTCTGCAAAAGCGCTCGGCTTCACTTGGAACAGTGATATCGAAAAAATCAAATTCGACCCGAGCATCGTCAACAGAATCGAACTGTTCAAGGACGGGCATTTCGAAGTCACGACAAGAGCAATCCCTGCGCCTAAAGAGAATCCAAAAGTCAAGATTGCACACAAAGTCAATTCTGCAAATCCGTTCCTGTACCACAAAACAAGCATAAGGCACCCGTTCCCGAAAGATGTCTTCGATGAAATCTGCGTGAACGAAAAAGGCGAACTCACTGAAGGGACATTCACAAACATCGGCGTCCAACTGAACGGAACCATTTACACGCCACCTGTTGAGTGCGGACTTTTAAACGGCGTGACTCGCCAAAAGCTCCTCCGCGATAGGAAAATCAAGGAAAAGATTCTGTACCCAAGCGACCTGCAAAACGCAGAGAAAATTTATTGCTTCAATTCCGTGCGCGGGATGGTCGAAGTGGAATTGAGTGTATAAAGGAGATGCCCGGTCCAGGCCGGGCATGACAATGCAAATTGCGCGCATTCCCAAAGCGGGAATTATATTGCTAAACAGGATTCGCGCGTTTTTAAAGGTGATCCCGCAACAAGTGCGGGATGACAATGTGAAAAATTACTTCACGACGGCGTTGGCGTGGCCGCTATAGATGGCCTGCAAGGCGCCAGCGAGGTATGCAAGCGGAGCGTTCCAGTTGATAGCCACTTCATTTGTGGCATAGCTGCAGCGGTTATCGATGTAGGCAAGCGCAGGCTTGTCGGCAGTAGCGTAGTTCGGGCACTTCCAAAGTTCCGTTCCATCCAAATTAATATCCTGCTTGCCCAAGTGCGGCCCACCCACGAGCATGCCCGGCACCGGATCATCCACAAAATCCGATTCGCTCACGCGGTGGTGCGGGAAACGCGGGCTTCTAAAGCCAAAGCCCGTCACATAAGAAATTTCCATCGGGTTCTTGCCCAAGAGATAGTCTAAGCACTGCTGAGCGCCATCCAAGAAACTCTTGTCGCCCGAGACATAGTATGCATGGAGCAACACAATCCCGTTATTCGCCATGGCGCTATTACTGCCCCAGTTCCAGCTAGACGGGAATGCCGGAAGCCTATAGGCACTCGTATCGCCCACATTGCGAAGTTCCTTTGCCACATGGAGCAGCGTCTTGCGAGCTTCACCGCCAACCTTTGCGCCAAAGTCCGCAGAATCAAGCGCGACATGGTAAATAGCGAGCATGTTCACATCGCCCCACCACGGGCCATCGGGCCTGAACTTGTACTGTTTCAAATCCTTGAGGTAATCAGCCTTCTTTGTCGCGCGGTAAAGTTCCGTGGCGGCAAATGCAAATTCGTCCTTGCCGTTTTCTTCACCGTACGTGTAATCGCCCGTTTGCACATCGGACGGTTGCTTGTACAAAGCCTTCGGATGGCGTTTTGCCCAATAGTAAGCCACTTCAGAAGCCTTGAGCATGCGCTTTGAAAAATCAGCATCGAACTTTGCATACACGCGAGAAGCCTGCGCCATCACCGCCGCAAAATCAAGCGTTGCCGTCAAGCTCTTTTCAATCGCATAACGCAAGGCGCCATCGAGTTCCGGCATCGTACTCGAACCGAACTTGAGCGATGTGAGTTTGTGATAAACGCCGCCATCCTTGTCTTGCATCGAAAGCATCCAATCGAGATTCCAGCGGATTTCTTCCAAGAGCTCAGGCATCTTCGGGAATTCACGCGGGATATTCCAATGGAGCGTATCCACGAATGCCGGGAAATGTTCGTACATTTCCAAAAGCGTAAACACCGTAATGCCGGAATTCACGATGTACTTGCCATAATCACCGGCATCGTACCAGCCGCGCTGTGACTTGATAATTTTCGCATCGGCTTTCTTTGGTTCGGGCTTGCCGTTTGCCTTTGCAACCGTCTTTGCCGTCGGCAAATCCGTGCCGTAAACAATCACGCTATCATCAGCATGGCCCATGGCGCGAGCCCACTTGCCCGCATAACGCGTTTCGAGCGCCATGCCCGCGCGCTGGAAATAGAACCACTTGAGCGCGGCCTTCGTCACGTCTACATAAACATCCTCGCCCACCACGACCGGGTTACCGATATAGCCATCCCTGAACAAGCGATACGTGCCCGGTTTCTTGATGGCAGAAATATCGTACGTCTGGACTTCTTCGCCGCTGTATTCCCAATCGTAGACCATCGGGGCTTCGAGCGAGAGCACCACCTTCCCGGCCATGTCGCGCACTTCGAGCGGGTTGGCATCGTTACCGGGAATAACAACAGTCTTTTCGGACTCAGGAGTAAAACCCAGCTGATTCACCAAGGGAATTGCAAAAGATGGCACCGCAACCGCTAACGCAGCGAGCAAATGTTTACGCATAGAAGACCTCATTTTTTTAGGGAGACACCCGCCTCGACGGGCATGACATCGTAATATATAAACCCTAATTACAATATAAAGATACCTTTAATTTAGAGAAAACGCACCATAAGGGGGCACTTTAATGTTTACCATAGGTAACAAGTGTATTAAGTGTGCAGAGGACTGGGAGGGGAAATGTAACTGGATCCTTCACTGCGTTCAGGATGACGATGTAAGGAGTAGTAGGTAGAGCTTAGTAGGAAGTAGACAGTACAAACCTTTATGGATTCCCGCTCATCCCCGGCGAGCGAGGACTGGGAGGCGGGAATGACGGAACGCATATAGCGATTTCAAAACAGAGAGTCCGCAGTAACAATACAAAAAAATCCCCGCAGGTTTTTCCTGCGAGGACTTTTAAGCTTTTGCGCTTTACGCGAATTACTTCTTGGAGCTCTTGTAGTTGATGCCCGGACGGAGTTCGAGACCAACAGTCACGAGGAGCGATACAACCGGTTCGTAGTGATCCTGAGAAAGGTCATAGACGGCAACGCCTGCCATGCCTTCGCTCTTCACGTGCTGGGCAACAGCCTTCACAGACGGGATGCCCATGAACACGATAGATTCGGATTCGCTCACAGCCACTTCGGACTTGGTAGCTTCATCGAATGTCACCGTGTAATCCGGAGTATCGAAGCGGTTCATGAGTTCTGCGTACGGGAGGTAGCCTTCGTTGCCACTTCCAACGCCCTGATGGCTAGAGCCGAGGCCCTTGGCACCAGCAAAGGACTTACCGTAGAGGAACACCACCGGAGCAAGGAGATCCTTGTTCACGCCGGCAGCGGCAACAGCGTCAAGCGTTTCCTGCACAGAGTTTGCGCTCTGGTTCGGAACGAGGCTGCTTTCGCTTTCGTTCATGAGGTCTGCCATGAACACATCCACATAAGCGGCGCGGTTCAAGGCTTCGGCCTTGTAGGCATCCATGCCTGCGGCCGGGTAAATTACGGCCGTAACCGTAGAGCCCGAGAGGCCATCGACCAAGGCGTTCAGCATCTTGGCATAATCTTCGGAATCGTCCGTCGTGAGGTTCTGCCAGTCGAGTTCAACACCGTCGCCACCGTTTGTCGAAAGCCATTCCTTGACGTTCGAAACGAACGTAGAAAGCGTTTCGTCAGAAGAAGCGATAGCCTTGAGGTTCGATTCAGCTTCCATGCCACCCACGGACACGATAAGCTTCACACCGTTTTCCTTGGACATGCTTACGAGATTCTTGAAGTTGTCTGCATCGTATTCGTCAGCAAAGGCAACAGTACCTTCGGCACTCGGGGCGATAGACATGTAATGAATATCGGTCACGAGATTGTAGCGGATATCCTTTGCATAGAACTGAGAATACTGACTCCAATATGGATAGAAGCCAATCACTTTGTCAGCGGCAGCCTGGGCCATAGAAGCACAGCCCATAGCAAGAGCCAATGTAATAACTTTAAAGTTCATTTTGAATACCTCTTATCCTATTGAATCAGACGGTCATTGCCAGCGGCATCACGGCAGTAAAAACCTTCATCCACTTTAAAGGTTCCTGTTTTGGAACTAACTATGTTTTGTTGTTCCGCCGCAATTGGCAAACTGCTACGAAGCGGATTAGCACTTTCTTCCGGACGGCATAGGCGGTATGCCCAACCATGATCTCTACCAAAGACGTTAAACTGCTGAGAAACAGCCTGATAGTCTACAGGAACCGCTAACAGGAACGACATGTCATCGTCAATACCGATCAAGTTGTATTCAGCTAAAGCATCACGTGCATTCTTATATTCATCCGTAGAATCGGGCAAAGATAATTTTTCAAGAAGATCATTCCACTGTTGTTCAGTATGGGAACCAATTTGCGGATGCAAGTAAATAGCCTTGACCACATCCTTATTGGCAATGAAAGCCTCATTATCAGCATCCTTTAAAGCCTTGAATTCTTTACTGCTAAGATTAAGATTAGCCTCAGCCTGACTATTATAATCAGCCACATAATCCTTAATCTCAGCAATATGCAACTCCGGATGAAGAGTCAAGTACACTTGAGGATTAAAATCAGCAGGAAGAGCTTCTGCATAAGGTTCATTAACACTCATCGAGCCGCAGGCTCCCAAAACGCCTGCCACGAGAATTAGCATGTACTGGTGAAGATTTTTCATTTTCAGCACCTCTTAGAAATTCACCGTTACATCGGCAAGGAGAACAAGCTTGCTGATGGAAATTTTGTTAGCAGAAACGCCTGGAATGGTATATTCAAGTTCGTTCTTAAGCATACCACCCTGGAGAGAGAGGTAAGAAAGCGGAGCGAGCTTTACACGGGCACCACCCAAGGCAAGCATTTCTGTAGCCTTGTTGACGACAGCGGCAGCTATCGGATAGCCAGTTCCAAATTCCTTCGTGTACATCTGGACGCCGCCAAGCAAAGCCAACGGGCCCCAAACATCAGCGGTAAAGCCACCCACAATGCGGGAAGTCTTGCGCTTGAAGAATGAGTTTTCAGAACCTTGGGCAAAAGATCCCTGAATGAGGATCTGACGGTCAAGACCGGCAAGTGCGCCAGCTTCGACACCGACACCCACAGCAAACTCTGTGAACTTATTTTCGCCCATAGTCAAAGTGGAATAGTCAATAGCATTCGACTGCGTGACAATATTGACGCGAGCATTGAAGGTCACCTTGTCAGCCCAGTTGACATCGGCCTTGGCGGTAATTCCCTTGCGGTCCGGAGTAGCAAGGCCAAGCGGCAAAGCAAGACCCACAGACGGATCAAGAACCATCAACGGATCGAGTTCCATCTTCTTAGCGGTGACTCCAGAATAACCGTTGCGGTAGAAATGACCGTTCTTGTAGTTATTATTCAAGTTAAAGAACAATTGAGTACTTTCATCTTGGTTAAGCAAAGCATGCCCAAGATCCGTCGAACTCATCAAGTTTGTAGCCTGCAACGTTGTAGAATTGTAGACATTGAAGTAGAGGTTTTCAAGGCTAGAAGCACCGAACGTAGCGAGAACAAGGCTATCGGTCGAATTACCATAGAAAGCATTCGCATTGAAGATTGTCGAACGTCCCTGATAAACCGGAGAAGAGGCAAGTTCAGACCAGAAACCGGAATCGGTCTGGAAGTAACCTGCATTTACCTTGAAATCGATATCGTTGATATTACCCTTCACGAAGAGGTCTGCATAGAAGCTCTTGCCATCCTGATCGAGATATTCTTCGTTCTTATTGACATTAGAAGGAGGATCTGTTTTCTTTTTGAGATAAACAAACTTTTGGTTTTTGTCATTATCGTAGGTAGTCTCGACAGCATAATAGGAAATCTTTGATTCCTTAACATTGTAGTCGCGATCAACCGTCCACTTGGACATGGCGAATTCACCATTGAATCCAAATGTCACAGGGAGTTCCGGGAGCACCTTCTTGGAATCGAAAGCAGCATCGACAGAAATCACCCTGTTGTTATCGTAATAAACCGTATCAGTCTTGATATCTCTGGTACGACGGGTAAGTTTACGGTCCATTGCATTAACAAAGTTCACACCAAGGTGAGCACCGTAAGCATCGGCACCGACTCGCGCACCCAAGAGGTAACGGTCAGCGAAGTCAAAGTCGAAGAACACCTGATCCAACTTCTTTG
>CAMZFJ010000079.1 GCA_947306025.1 uncultured Fibrobacter sp. | reverse complement strand
CAAGGACCAATACGGTCGCGGCGATACGCTTGATATAACGACAAAGTTTGAATAAAAGCCTTATTTTTCGAGAGGCGTCTTTTTGATAATCTTTTTGGCGATTTTGTCGAGAACGCTTTCCCAGTTGCCTTTGGTCATTGCAAACGTAAACGAATCATCCACTTGGGTAACGCCATAGGCCAAAATTTGCCTATCTCCAGCGCGAACAATGCTATAGGCAACAGACAAATTCAAGTGCTTGTTGCCGACGCATCCGCCGCCCGGACACGGTGATTCATCGCGCCAGAATCTTAACGGATGCACTGATATGACAACATCATTTAAGTCTTCTATTTTTTCAACTAAAGGCAACGGAATTTTCACCTTTTCTTCATCAATCGGCTTTACTGAAATCTCGAAATATTCGTCAGAAACTTGCTTTACGGATCGTTTAACGTCAGTGTAAGACGATAAGGACGTATCTAAATAATTTGTTGCCCATGTACGGAAATTTTCGACCGTTCCAAAATCATCTGAGATATCATCCTCATTAGCAACATACGGCTCGGAGACGAGAACTGACATAATTTCCGGAGCCTTTTTCCAATCTGGGTTTATTGTTTGATGTCCACCGCCACAAGCAATAAAAATGAGCGAAAACGCCAAGGTTAAATAGATTTTCATACAATTCCTTTTTTACAAATTAATACATTGAAACTGGCTTGGGTTTCCAAAAACGGCCGCCAATGCCTATGCTAAACGTCCATTGCATATCTTCCCAGTCATGTTCATGCGGTTCTCCGCCTCGGTTCGGGTCTGTGCAATGTCCTTCTTCGGACTGCCAAAAACTATCCTTGCAGTAATTTTGCATGTAATTCATGCGGGCTTGAACATGCGCAAAGAGGTCCCAGGAATCAGCAATCGGGAAATAATAACTCCCCTGCACGGCAAATGTCCAAGAGCTATAATCGAGGAGAGCATTTTTCATGTCTTTATCCTTGGGATAAGCGTCGATATAGCTCACGCCGAACAAAAGATCTACAGTGAACGTCTTCTTGGGGCCAATCATCACGCCGCCCATTAAAGCGTAACCCTTTTCAGCTACGGAACCGCCCTTGTTATTTTCGGCAGGAGCTAAGAAATACTGGTATTGGAATACGGCTCTTCGCCAAGAAGCCTTAAAAGCAAGGTTAATTGCGACAGATGTTCCAAAATCGTCATCGAAGCCTTTTGTGCTTGTCACCGGGATTCCGAGCAAGGCCATTCCAGACAAAGCAAGCCAAACATCACGCTCGGCAATCTGTTGCTCGACATGGCTTTTATGAAGCCTCTGGTCAACCAATAGCTCGTCTTTTTTCATCAGCACTTTTTCTTCGTCCGTCATTTCAGCAAAACCAGGCATTTGCGTTTCAACAAATTCGCGATAAGATGATTCGGGATACTTTTTGAGGAATTCTTCTTTGTGCTCGCCAAGCCAAGTGGTGTCGCATCTGAAGGCCGGTTTTACGCTGCAGCGATAGGGCCAATCGTATTTTGCCTTAAGGAACTTGAAATAAAGTTCCAAAATGTCCTTGTCTTCACGGGAGCCTTCTGCTTCGGCAAGTTGCTTCTCTAAATCTTCGACTGTTTGCGCTTTCAATGCAACTTCTTCGTCCAAACGGTTGTAAGCGTCGAGGATTTTCTTGTCTTGAGTTTGTTCTTGAGCCTGTTTGTAATTTCGAATATAGTCCAGAATCAAGTTGAAATTCTGCATCCTGTAGTTGTATGCCATCTTTTCTTCAATCGAGAAAAAGGACATTTCAGGATTGTTCTTTTCAAAGCAATCCACAACGGTCGATAAGTTATTTACATATTCGTTTAAGCATTGGGTGCGTTCATTGTTCCCGTATTCGCCTTCTTTTACCTTGAAGAACAAAATGGATACGGAATAGCTTGTTAATTTGTCATCGCAATCCTTGAACGCCTTGGCTAAGGCTTGCTTTTGGATAGCGTAATCCACTACGTCGCCCGAGCATGTTTATGTGGAAACATCCGCAAAGGATGCTGAGAAAATCATTGTCAAAGTAGTCGCTAATTTTTTTATCATGACACAAATATAAATAAACGTTATAAAAAGGGCTTTGTTTATAAAAAAATCCCCGCCACCATCGCTGGTAGCAGGGATTTTTAAAGGAATTCGTTTAGAAAACGATTATGCGTTGCGCTCTTGCGAGCGCAGGCACATCGCCTCGGTCATAGGGAAATGCAAGCATTTCCCTGCGACGCTCGGCTTACTATGCCTTATTCAAACGATCCTGGATCATGTCGATGATTTCGGAGAGTTCCTTCGGGAGGTGCTTGCCGAACTTCGGATAGTGATTTTCCTTAACGTCAGCGAGTTCCTTCTTCCAGCCTTCAACGTCAACCTTCGTGATTTCCGGGAGAGTTTCCTTATAGTAGTCAGCGAGGCCTTCAGTATTGATGGCGCCGTCCTTCGGCATGTAACCGATCGGAGTTTCCTTGGCGTTATCGACACCGTTGCAGCGGTCGAAGATCCAAGCGAGCACGCGGCTGTTGTCGCCGTAACCCGGCCACATGAAGCCACCCGGGAGCTTCTCGTTGTTGGCATCCTTGCGGAACCAGTTCACGTAGAAGATCTTCGGAAGCTTGTCTTCAGTGGACTTCTTGCCGATTTCGATCCAGTGCTTGAAGTAGTCACCCATGTTGTAGCCGCAGAACGGGAGGATGGCGAACGGGTCGCGACGGATCTTACCGACTTCGGCTGCGTTGATGGTGGAAGCAGCGGTGATTTCAGAACCCACGATGGAGCCGAGGAACACGCCGTGGTTCCAGCTGAGGGACTGGTGAACCAGAGGAATCGTAGAAGGACGACGGCCACCGAAGAGGATTGCAGAGATAGGCACGCCGGCAGGATCTTCCCATTCCGGAGCAATGCAGGGGCACTGGTTGGCCGGAGCGGTGAAGCGAGCGTTCGGGTGAGCCATTTCTTCGCCCTTGGGAGCCTTGTCCTTCGGGAGAGCGTCGCGGGTCTTGCCCTTCCAGTCAACGAGCTTGCCCTGTGCCGGGTAGCCGATGCCTTCCCACCAGATGTCGCCGTCTTCAGTGAGGGCGCAGTTGGTGTAGATGGTGTTCTTTTCGGCAGAGATAAGAGCGTTCTTGTTGGATTCGGCAGAGGTGCCCGGAGCAACGCCGAAGAAACCGGCTTCCGGGTTGATGGCGTAGAGACGGCCATCCTTGCCAAACTTCATCCATGCAATGTCGTCACCGATGGTTTCGACCTTCCAGCCCGGGATAGTCGGGATGAGCATGGCGAGGTTCGTCTTACCGCAAGCAGACGGGAAGGCGCCAGTAACGTACTTGACTTCGCCCTTCGGGTTCGTGAGCTTGAGGATGAGCATGTGTTCGGCGAGCCAGCCTTCGTCGCGAGCGAGAACGGTAGCGATACGGAGAGCGAAGCACTTCTTACCGAGAAGGGCGTTTCCACCGTAGCCCGAACCGTAGGACCAAATGAGGCGTTCTTCGGGGAACTGAGTGATGTACTTGTATTCAACGTCAGCGCAGGGCCAGATGCCGTTGTCGCTTTCGCATTCGCGGAGCGGCTTACCAACGGAGTGGAGGCACGGAACGAAGTCAGCGTTCGGGTCAGCATTGAAGATATCGAGAACCTTCTTGCCAGCGCGAGTCATGATGTCCATGTTGAGAACGACGTATTCGGAGTCAGTGACTTCGATACCGTTCTTGGAAATCGGGGAGCCGAGCGGGCCCATGCAGAACGGGATCACGTACATGGTACGGCCGTGCATACAACCCTTGTAGAGCTTACGCATCGTCTGCTTGAGTTCAGACGGGTCGATCCAGTGGTTGGTCGGACCTGCATCTTCTTCCTTGACAGAAGAAATGAAGGTACGGGATTCGACGCGAGCCACGTCAGACGGGAGAGAACGGAACAAGTAGCAGTTTTCCTTCTTGGCGAGCTTCGTTGCGAGGCCGGCCTTGACGCACTTCTGCATGAGGGCATCATATTCTTCCTGAGAACCATCGACGACAACGACGTTGTCCGGTTCGCACATGGCAATCATTTCATTCACCCAAGTACTGATTTTCGGGTGCTTGATATCGTTAAGAGTAAGACTCATTATGAGCTCCTATAGGTTTAACGTGTTTGATTTCGAGATATTTCGAACGGGCTACAAGATAGCAATTTTTTTTAACATCGTGTAGGTTTTAATATATAGTGGATAGTTATTAGTTACTAGTTAGTAGTTACTAGTTACTAGAATATGCAGTTAGAAATTTCTAGTAACTAGTAACTCAAGACTCAGAACTGCGACGCAGTCGCCCCAGTAACTAGTAACTTTAAACTCAGAACTCGAAACTCAACCTAGACCTGCACATCCGGATAGAGTTTTAATTTTGAAACAATTGTATATTTAAGGGACATATTACCGACTGAAAATCTATGATTACGACGATTATTCTTACGATCCTTTTTATTTTAGGCGATGCCGGCGTCCTGTTCTTGAGCCAAGATAGCTTTGGTAAAATTCCGCACGGCAAACGTCTCGAACGCATCAAGCAGTCCCCGCATTACGATGGCAAGCAGTTCGTGAACGAAGAAAAAACGGAATTCATGACCGGCAACAAGAGCACGCTTACGGTTTGGCGGGAATTCATGTTCAATAAAAAGAAGAACACAGTTCCAGATACCGCTCTGCACGCAATTAAGACCGATTTGAAAAAGCTCCCGAACGACAAGGATTGGATTGTCTGGTTTGGCCATTCGTCGTACCTTTTGAATCTTTCCGGCAAAAAAATTTTGGTGGACCCCGTATTTTACAAAGGTTCCCCTGTCAAATTCGCCAATAAAATGTTCAAGGGCACGGACATTTACAAGCCCGCCGACATGCCAGATATCGATGTTCTTGTGATTACCCACGACCATTGGGACCACTTGGATTATGAAGTGGTTACGGAGCTGGAGCCACGCGTAAAGAAAGTTGTGACTGCGCTCGGTGTCGGTTCGCATCTGGAATACTGGCGCTATCCCGTGAGCAAACTTATTGAGCTCGACTGGTGGGAAAACGCGCAACTTGGCGACAGCAGCCGCATTACGGCAACTCCGGCAAGACATTTTTCCGGTCGCGACTTGAATAAGAATAAGACGTTTTGGGCCTCATTCATCTATGAATCGCCCAAGCGCACTATTTGGATTGGTGGCGATGGCGGTTATGGAAAGCATTATGCAAAAATCGGGACGAAATTCCCGAATATCGATTTAGGCATTCTTGAAAATGGGCAGTACAATCCAGACTGGGCGCAAGTCCATACGATGCCGCAATATTTAGGCAAAGAAATGACGGAGCTTGGCGCCAAACGCTATTTGACAGTTCATCATTCGAAGTTCTGCCTGAGCAAGCACCCGTATTTTGAACCGCTCGAAAATGCAAAAAAGGCCGCCAAGGAATCTGGCAAGCCTTTGCTTATGCCGATAATCGGCGAAGTTGTTTATTTGGAGTGATTCTCTGTTGAAATGCGCGGCAGTTAAATGCAATTACTAGACGCCGCGGAGGTCCGGGTCCCAGACGATTTTGTGGAGCTGCACCTGGAATCGTGCGTTGTTTTGTGTCATGACGCGGCTCGAAAGCATCCAATTGACAATTTCTTCGTTGGTGAGCATGCCCCATACCGGCGACACAAAGATGTGCGGCATTTTTACGATTGAACTGTGCAAAGCCCGCGCATCTTGAGATTGAGAACGTTGCGAGCGTTCCGCAATTTGAGAAAGTTGCGCGACAACGCCTTCCGCTTCTTGCAGGTCTTCGACGCTCCCGACGACGAACTTGAGCACGTCATTTTCGCCGAGTGAAATGATATTTTCCATCTTCATTCGGGCCGACATGCCGCTGCTTTTGCACTTCCAGTCCATTGTGTAGAAGAGCCCTGGCAACCGCCATTTGCAAGGGAGCGTTCCATTCGTTTCTACGTTGACTTCAAAGCCGGCCTCGCACAGTGCGGTTAGCAATTCTTCGACACCCACGTGAATTAGCGGTTCGCCACCGGTGAGCGTAACGCATTTTACGCCAGATTCTGCGCGATATTCTTCAACCGCAGCGAGAACCTCCCCCACGTTCATGAACCAAAAATCTGAACCTTCGACAGCATACATCGAATCACAATAGCTACAGCGCAAGTTGCAGCCATGCAGACGCACGAACACCGCCGCCTGCCCCATGCGAATCCCTTCGCCCTCGATACTCTTAAAAATTTCACAAACTTTCATATAGATTTAAATAGGAATGAGGAGTGAGGTCGTGCTAAAGCACTCTGAGCACGCTTCGCTTTGAGGTCATCTTGAGTCAAATAAATTGAGCTTTTCTTATTACATTAACCTCATAGCCCAAAGGTCGCCTTTGGCGACCGAGCCCATACCCCACAGCCCAAATTACACTTCGTATTCGACGGTATTGCCTTCGCTTTCCTGGATTTGCACTTTGTAGCAATGCGGTACTTGTTCTTGAATCCAACGGGCCATGTTTTCAGCCGTCGGGTTCACGTCAATAACATCATTCAAAAATTGATGATCCAGCTTGCCGTGGACAATTTCCTTGATGCGCGAAAAATCGACGACCATGCCGTTTTCGTCGAGCGTTTCGGACTGGCAAAAGACCGTGATAATCCAGTTGTGGCCATGCAATCCGCGGCATTTGCTTTCGTACGGGAGCGAGAGCTTGTGAGCACCCGAAATTTCCATGCGCTTGATAACTTTGTACATGCTAAGCCTCGTATTTCGTGGTGTCGTTGATGCCAGCTTCGGCGAGAGCCGCCTTGCGTTCCAAGCATGTCGCACATTTGCCGCAATGGATTTTGCCACCCTTGTAGCACGACCAAGTTTCGCTGTAATCTAAACCGAGGACTTTGCCTTTGCGAGCGATATCCGCCTTGGAAATGTTCGTGTAAGGCGCATCAATCGTAATGCCTGCATACGTGCCAGCGCTAATCGTCGCAGACATGTTCTTCACAAATTCTTCGCGGCAGTCCGGGTAAATATCGTGGTCGCCAAAGTGGTTTGCCATCATCACGCGCTTGAGGTCACGGCTTTCGGCAAGCCCTGCCGCCACAGAAAGCATAATGCCATTGCGGAACGGCACCACCGTCGATTTCATGTTTTCGTCGGCATAGCTCCCTTCGGGAATCGCGTCTGCGCCCGACAACAGCGACGATTTAAAATAATCGTGCATGAACTTGAGCGGAATCGTAATGTGCGGAATCCCGAGCTTTTCGCAATGCATTTTAGCAAACGGGATTTCTTTGTCGTTGTGGTTACTGCCGTAATCGAACGAAACGGCTAGCGCAATATCGGCGGCACGTTCGTAAAGCAAGGTCACACTGTCCATTCCACCGGACAAGACCAGCAGCGCGTCTTTCATAAAGTCTCCTAGTTTTGTTTAAAGTCAGGATGGGTTTCGAACTGACT
>CAMZFJ010000078.1 GCA_947306025.1 uncultured Fibrobacter sp. | reverse complement strand
ATCGAGATTTGGTCATCCGTTTGATAACCAACACACAAGCCGCCCATTTCACTCACATCTACAGCCTCAAATTTTCCAGACGCATCTTTTCCAGCCATAGCAAACCCAACATTGACAGAAGGAAGCTTTATCCACTCGCCCCATTCAGGTCCACGATTCATCATACCATAACCTACAGGCGTGAAATTCGCTTTTCCGCAAATTGCGCCACCGCATGCCTGAAGAACTTGGCTAAACGCAAGCGAATCATAACTATCACCCACCTCAGCCGACCACTCAACACTCGGGAGCAAAAGCTCAGTAGAATCAAACTTATAATACCATATCCCCGAAGTATTCGATCCGTTATCGTAACCGGTGCGTACGCGATAACCTGATGTTGGTCCCCACATTTCCGGCGACCAAATACAGCCCTTTTCTAGAGCTTCCAAGGAATCAGTCACACCCATCACACTGCACAACACAGGCGATTGTTGAACATTCAATTCATGCCCCATATTCGGAATGCTTGTCGATCCCGAAATAGGCGAAACATTATCGGAGCACGCTGCTGCAAAGAGAATGGTCCCCAAAGCAATCAAGCTGTAGATTTTGTTATTCATATTACATCTCCTCATCTTTTTCTAATTTCCAAGTTAACGGGAATAGTTGCATATTCAAATGATAAATTTGATCGGCATTTTCTGTTTCCGCGGCCATTGCCACAATTTTTTTCCTGAACGCATCTACTTCTTGAGCGATACGATCGTAACATTCGCGATTGACCGTAAAAGTCACACTGGACACGCTACGGACTTGCGGGTCAAAGCGTTCGATAGATTCATCGGCAAGCTGCAGCATTTTATGCTGCATCGCGTGCACGGCATAGACCATACCTTCTTTGGATGCTGTAACGTTCTTTTCTGTTTGACGGTACGCTCCGTCAGCATCTTTCTTTAGGAATCCTGCTTTCGTTAAAAAATCGAGCGACGCACTGACATCGGCAGCGGAGATTTCGTTGCAGCACTTCTTGGCTATTTTACCGGGAGTCGCAAGCGGCATCATCGGGGCAAGTTCACGAATCACTGGATTTTTCCAGCCATCGAAATACTCAACAGCCTCCTTATCGACAACGCGGACTTTGTATTCAATCGCAATCTGGCGCATCTCTTTCCAATAAGGCTTTTTGGCTTCGTCATCCTTAGCGTTACAAAAATTGACAAGCGCTATGAAGTAGTTCGCTTCGAAGCCAGCAAGCCCCATCGCAGAAATCATGCGGTTCATCGACACACGGCTCAAGTTGCTTTTTCCTTCGCTCACGAGCCGCAAATAAGTCGGCGAAGTAAATCCCGCCAGTTTTGCAAATTCCCGCCAAGAAAAGTACGAAGTTCTTTTTTGATCTTCGTAGAAATCCTTGATTAAGGAATGATAATCTTTGTATTCTGTTATCGGTTTCATGTAAATAAATATAGGTTTTACGGTCTTTTCATGACACAAAATCTTTATTTTTGACTAAAATTCAATACCAAATTTAAAGATTTTTCGTATATGACACAGCAAGCAACACAACAAGGCTCTAAAAATCACAAGAACAACAAGTTTTACACACAAAAAAAGCCCCGGATTAAATCCGAGGCAATTATAATCGCGTTTTTTGAATTTACTTAGCGCAGCCAGTGCCAAGCGTTCCTTCGAGCACAGATTCGCACATCGAAGCCATCTGCACAGCTTCATCGCTACCGGCAGGGTATTCGAGGCATTCGCCCAAAGTACCCGGGATATCGCAAGAAACCATGTCGCCCGAAGCAGTAACTGAGCTGGAGCTAGATTCAGCATCCGTTACAGAGCTGGAGCTGGATTCCGTTTCGCTGCCAGCCGGAATTTTTTCCTTGCACATGCGGAGTTCGCTATTGTACATAGATTCCTTTTCAGATGTAATACCCGAAGAAGAAACATCCATCAAGCCCTCAGCAGAGCAGTAATTGTTTCCAGAAATATCCGTGAAGTTCTTGGCGATGCATTCTGCATGCTGCAACGGGTGCTGTTCGACCTTCACGCGCAACTTTTTATCAAAATTGAAGGACTGGATTACGACAACGCTGTCCTGACCGCGCCAGCCTTCATCGAGATAAGAATAAGACCACACATTGTCTTCGGCCTTGAAATCGCAAGTTGTCTTTGTGGCAAGAGGAATCTTATCATAGGAGCCGCCGTTAACCGCTACGCCACAAGCTTTCTGCACGGCGGCATGGACCGTTTCTCGAGCGTTAGCTGCAAAGTATCCCTTTTGTGTTACCGTACCGGCAATGACAACCGTGCTACCGTCGCAATACTGCACACCAACAAATTGACCATCGCTGGAACCAAAATCAGAAGCGCCATCAGCGATTCTGCAAATCATGCTAGCCTGTTTACCCGTATAGCGGATTGTATCGAGAATTACAAGGTCTTCACCATCAATTTTATAGATGGTCTTGACATTGGCATTGCCCTTGTTATTGCTTGCCTTGTACGACATTTCCCAAAGATTGTCTGTCGCCGCAAAAGTGCAAGGTTCTGCTTCGGCAACAGAAGAGCTAGACGGTGCGACAGAAGAGCTGGAAACATTGCCTGCAACGCTCGAAGAGCTTTTTTCAGACGGACTAGATTTCGGAGCGCCGCCGTCCACGCTAGAAGACGATTCTATGTTATCCGTATTATTGGATATAGGATTTGAAGAATCATCTCCGCAAGCCATAAAGCTCATCGCTGTCGAAAGAGCAATACCCAAACCAACTTTTTTATAATTCATAAATAACTCCTTTTTTTAATTACATGTTATCGCGCAATATACAAATCGCCAGCATCATAAAACAACATAAAACAACAAAAAAAATCCGACTCAAAAGAGCCGGAACTTAGTATCACTTCTTCTCGCCAACATTATCTACAACACCATTTCCCGTTATAGAAATGTTCAAAAAATCCCACTTAACACCAATCGGCAAAGACTCTGTTTTTTCATCTGTTATGCCCGGAAAATCCAAAACAACCGATATCACGTTAGATGAAAATAAAATCTTTTCATTTTCATAATGCATTGTATTTTCCGTCAAAATAGATGCATCCACTTCGGTTTCTGTTCTAAGGTTGCCTAATTTAACTTTCTGATTTTTTATTTTAGGAGTATATTCTATAAAAAACTTGTTATAAAGTGGAAATTCAACAAATTGATCATTTGTATCCAAATTCAAAAGGTCTATTGAATGAGATTTTATTTCTGATCTATTAGAAATGATATAACCACTTATACCCATCTTAAAATCTATTTCAGAAAACAATTCTTTAATAGTTTGTAAAGAATCAATACTTTTTCGCAATTCGTTTAAATCCAATCGGAAAGAAAGGTTGCTCCACTTAATTTTCGAGGCGATTACATTCAACAAAGCCGTTTTTTCTTTTTGTACGAGTTCAACCATTTCAAAAATGCTATACTCGTTATCCCCTATTTTCAATTTTTTCCCGACAAACGGGATTTCATAATTTTCATCTAATTTAAGAGAGGATGTATCAGAAGCCGTTTTTTGTAATTTAAGCCTATAAACGCCGCTCCAAATTTTAAAACTTTTCTGGTAATTCTTTGCTTTTTCTTCAGGAGTATAATTTACAGTATCTTCAATGGAGCCTTTCGGGAAAAGATAATTTATCTTAGGACGATCAGCAGGACGGAATCTCCAACTAAATTGCGATGGATGAATACGTACACCAGGTTTGGGATGTGGGTGTACACGTGGTTTTGGGTGAACCTCTATCACAGAAGGTTCCACAACATTCTCACGATGATTTTTGGCTATATCCTTATCTTCATTGCATGCGGTAAACGCAAATGCCAGCAACAGCATTACAAGAACATTTAAGCCACGCATTTTCAACGAATTCATACACACCGACAATCTCATTTTCCAAGCCTCATAAATTCATCTAATTTTCGCAATATACAAAAAAGCCCGACTCAAAAGAGCCGGGCCTTTGTTAACTTTTTTTCTTTAAATTAAGCGTTCTTGGTGAAGTCCACGTATGCCTTGAGCACGTCGAGGAAGACTTCGTCCGGAGTGTTGTCGCCAACGATGTGGCTGATGATCTTCGGATCGTACTTTTCGAGAACCTTAGCGGTGGATTCCTTGTAAACATTCAAGCGGTTCTTGATAACGTTCACGTCGGCGTCGTCCTTGCGGCCTTCGATCTTGGCGCGGTTGAGGAGGCGAGCAACGATGGTTTCTTCGTCCTTGATGTCGAGAACGAAGATGTGCTTCACGTCAACGATCGGCTTGATGAGATCGACCTGAGCAACAGTGCGAGGAATACCGTCGAGGAGGAGAACGTCCTTTTCCGGGTTGAGCTTGTTCGTGTTCACGAGACCTTCGACAAAGCGGCCGAATATTTCAACGGTGGCTTCATCAGGAACGAGGAGGCCCTTGCTAGAGTAAGAAGCAAGGAGCTTGCCGGATTCGCTAGACGGAGCGATGCCACGGAAGATGTCGCCCGTGGAGAGGTGCTTGAGAGCGGTCGTAGCAGCGAGCTTTGCGCCCACAGTGCCCTTGCCAGAACCCGGAGCACCGAAGATAAGAACAGCAGAAATCTGAGACATTGATAACCTCATAGGTTGATTGTTAAAATTCCGGTCGAAATATAGTAATTTGGTCATTGGTCAATGGTCATTGGCCATAGCAACAACTAATGACTAACGACTAATGACCAATAACTAAGATTTTATCTTCTCGCATTTAAACGAGAGTTTCCCGTTTTCGACGTCTACCGTAATCGTGGAGAAGTCCGTCATCGTTCCGAGCAAAAGACCTTCGGCGATTTCGTCTTCCACGAGATTCTGGATAGAACGGCGAATGGGGCGTGCACCAAGGGAAGAATCGTAATTGTGGTTTACAACAAATTCCTTGGCATCCTGACTCATTTCCAAGAGGATTCCGCGATCAGAAAGGTTCTTCTGCAAGGCCCCCATCTGGATATCCACAACGGAAACGAGGTCATGCTTGGAAAGAGCGCGGAACACAATCTGTTCGTCGACACGGTTCAAGAATTCCGGAGAGAACACGCGCTTAACTTCTTCACGAATAGCCGTTTCCATGCGTTCGTAATCATCCGTCTCGCCCATCTTGGTAAAGCCCATGCCACTGCTATGGCGGACTTCACGGGCACCGGCGTTACTCGTCATGATGATAATCGTATTCTTGAAGTTGATTTTGCGGCCATAGCTATCCGTCAAAATGCCATCGTCCAAAATCTGGAGGAGCAAGTTGTAAATGTCCGGATGCGCCTTTTCGATTTCATCCAAGAGCACCACGGAATACGGATGCTTGCGCACCTTTTCGCTGAGCTGGCCACCGCCATCTTCAAAGCCCACGTATCCCGGAGGCGCACCGATCAATCGGCTCACGCTATGCTTTTCCATGTATTCGCTCATGTCGATACGCACAAGGGAATCTTCGCTGCCAAAGAGTTCCTTGCAAAGCACTTTCGCAAGTTCCGTCTTGCCCACACCCGTCGGGCCAAGGAAGAGGAAACTGCCCATCGGGCGCTTGTTGTTGCGGATGCCGGCACGGCTACGACGAATCGACTTCACAATGGCATCAACAGCTTGGTCCTGACCAATCACGTGCTGCTTGATTTCATCGCCGAGGTGGATCAGCTTTTGCGCTTCTTCGCCACCGAGCCTGCGAACCGGGATTCCCGTCATCTTGCTGATAACATCACGTATAACGTTATCATCGACAATCGGCGTTTCCGTATTTTCATTTTGCAACTGCTTTTTGCGTTCCGCAATCAAGTTCTGCAAATCTTCTTCGCGGGCGCGATAGTCCGCTGCCGAGGCGTAATCCTGATTGGCAACCGCTTCTTCTTTCTTCTGGAGACATTCACCGAGTTCGTCTTCCATGTTCTGCAAGTCTTGCGGAATCTTGATGGAATTCAAACGAACTCGCGCGCCGGCTTCATCGAGCACGTCAATCGCCTTGTCCGGCAAGAATCGTTCGCTAATGTAACGTTCACTCAGTTCAACGGCTGCACGCACAGCATCTGGCGTGTAATGCACATTGTGATGTTGTTCGTACTTCGGGCGGAGGCCATCCAAAATTTGGATAGAATCTTCAACCGTCGGCGGGTTCACCACAATCGTCTGGAAACGGCGTTCGAGCGCTGCATCCTTTTCGATATACTTGCGGTATTCATCAAACGTCGTCGCGCCAATGCACTGGAGTTCGCCACGAGCAAGCGCCGGCTTGAAAATGTTACTAGCGTCAAGGCTGCCTTCAGAGCCGCCTGCGCCTACAATCGTATGGAGCTCGTCAATGAAGAGAATCACGGAATTGCCAACGCGCTGGAGTTCCATAATAAGGCCCTTCACGCGTTCTTCGAACTGGCCACGATACTTTGTACCAGCCACCATTGCAGCGACATCAAGCGTCACCACGCGCTTGTTCGCCAAAAGGTCCGGAATTTTGCGTTGCACAATCTTGAGCGCAAGACCTTCAATAATAGCGGTCTTACCCACGCCCGGTTCACCGATGAGCACCGGGTTGTTCTTTTTGCGACGGCAAAGAATCTGGATCAAGCGTTCGATTTCAGCTTCACGGCCGATAATCGGGTCGAGCTTGCCTGCGCGAGCCATCGCTGTAAGGTCACGACCAAAATGTTCAAGAATCGGAGTCTTCGAACGAGACGGAGATGCCTGACGAGCCTGCGTATAACGTTCACGCGGTTCATCTTCGGGCTGGCCATCATCCATCGGCTGACCATCGGCCTGGCGCTTGATCTGCATCAGCATTTCTTGATAATTTTCAAACGTAACATTGTACGTCGAAAGCGTTGCCGCAGCCGGGGAATCGGTCTGTTGCAAAATGGCAAGCATCAAATGTTCCGGGCCAATAAACTGGACGCCTTCTTCCTTAGCTATCTTGGCTGCATTGTAAAGCACCGCTTTGCACTGGCCGGTGAACGTCAAAAGACCGCCGTGGGCATCGCCACCGACCGTCATAAGGCCACCATTCGTACTCAACGCGCGCTGGATCGTTTCGCTCAGTTCCGTGAGGTTGACCTTAAGCGCTTTCAATGTTTCGGAGGCTACACCAGAATCCTCGCGAACAAGACCAAACAACAGATGTTCCACCGTCACACAATCGCTACCTAAATTGCGTGCCGCAATACGAGCCGCTTGCAGAGCGGCCTTCGCCTTCGCTGAAAAAATACCGTTAATATCTGCCATAATGCTTTAAAATTACAAAATAAAATTCAGTTAATAGTTACTAGTCTATAGTTACTAGAAGACTTAAGAAGCGAGACACCGCGAAGCTACCCTAGTAACTAGTAACTCCAAACTTAGAACTCATCATTGAATCACTCCATTATGCATCACAACGCGTCGTTTTGCAAACTGGGCCAATTTTTCATCGTGCGTTACAATCAGGAACGCCTGATGGAATTTTTCGTTGAGTTCGCCAAAAAGCTCGTTCAACTTTGCCGAATTCGCTTCGTCCAGGTTTCCGC
>CAMZFJ010000077.1 GCA_947306025.1 uncultured Fibrobacter sp. | reverse complement strand
CGGTGCAGGGGAGTATCGAAGGCGTTATCCATTACAACACGCCGACGCTCTACGAAGGCAAGCAGTTCGGCAATATTCGACTCGTGTTTAAACAGGGTAAAATTGTCGAAGCCACCTGCGAAACGGGTGACAACAAGAGCTTGAACGCCATTTTCGATACGGACGAAGGCGCTCGTTATGTGGGTGAATTTGCAATCGGTTTCAATCCGTTCGTGCTTTCTCCGATGTGCGATATTCTGTTCGACGAAAAGATTGCAGGAAGCATTCACTTTACGCCGGGCATGTGTTATGAAGACGCTCCGAATGGAAACAAGTCCGCAATCCATTGGGACTTGGTGCTGATTATGCGTCCGGAATACGGCGGTGGTGAAATTTGGTTCGACGACAAACTCATCCGTAAAGATGGACTTTTTGTGGTTGATGAACTCAAGTGCCTGAATCCGGATTCGCTTGGCGGCTAGTAACTAAATTATTATATTATTAAGTAAACCTCAAAAACTTATTATAAGGAAATCGTATGAATTTAAAAACGATGTTTGGCATTGGCCTTGTCGGCTTCGGTCTCGCCTTTGCTCAGGAAGGCTCTTCTGAAACTCGTTCCATGAGCGAACAGGAGCTCCAGAAGCAGGAAGAACAGGCAGCTTCTTCTGAAAGCCTGACTTCTCCGGTTGCTTTTGTGAAACCGGATATTCCGAAAGAATCCAAGCGTTCTCCGTTCAATGCTATTCTGCATGGCAAGTCCTATAACAGAAATAGCAACATGGCTGCTGCAAACAACACGGACCTTTTGCTCACGTACCCGAACTTGTTTGCTAACCGTAAGTTCTTCTACATCGAACCGACGAACAAACTCGGAATTCTCTCCCTTGGCTCGTTCTTTACGGCTTTCGATATTTCTAGGGCTACTCATGCTCTAGATGATGACTCCCCAAAAGAAGTCGGTCGCCTCACTCTCGGTTACGCCGCTCCTGGTTTCGGCGTTTATATCAGAGCAGGCCTTGGCCGCGACCGCGTTAGCAATGACGGTGATTCCAGAGTTGTGGTTGAGGGAGATCAGGTTCAGCCTGGTGTTAAATCGAGTACTTTTGGTGGTGATGACTGGGCGGCTGCTATTGCCAAGAGTTTCTTGGGCATGAACATCGCTACAGACGTTGACTGGCTTACTACTAGGAATCAAGCTCACGCCGATCCGGATCTCGGAGCTGAAACTGAAGAGCATTACGATAGCCTCACTGTCAACCTCAGCTTGACCAACGCTCCGACTGCCAAGAACTTTACTTGGACTCTTGGTGCAAGATTTATTAGTTTCAATTACGAAACAGAGAGGGATGGAGAAGTCCAAGCAAAAGCAGATCCTAAAGACCCAGATTCCTTCTGGGAAATTGATCCGTACATTCGTGGCGGTCTCTCTGTTCTTGAAAACGAAAATGCTCGCATCCTTTTTGGCTTAGCTGCAATCGTTTCTTACAGAAACTACGATGATCCACTGGATCGTTTCTCTCTTACCACTGTTCTCCAGCCGAGCATGCTTGGCGAAGTTTTCGTCGGCGAAAACAAGAATTTCATGTTCTACGGTGAAGTTGGTTATGACTGGGTTGCTTTCCGTTACTTGAAGGATAACGATGCTGATTATTCCAAGATGATGGACGCGATGAACACTGTTAATGCTTCTGTTGGTTTCCGCTACCAGTACAAGGATTTCCTTGCTGTTGAACTCGGCATCGGTGAAAGCCTCTTCACTGGTACTGGCAACTTCTTCCAGAGTGGAAACACCATCCTCGACTTCAGCGCTATGATCCGCTTCTAGTTGACGCTTAACAGTGTAAGAATTAACGCCTCTCGATGGGGAGGCGTTCTTGTTTTTGTGCGTTAAACATTTAAAAAAAGAAACCCGTGCAGTAGAACTGCGCGGGCTTTCAATTTTGCTTGTCCTTTATGGATCCTATCACCTCTTCGAGGTTCCAGGATGACATTTCTTGGCTTCACCAAGGAATGTCAATTACAGGCGTTCTGCAATCTGGACGGCGTTGAGAGCAGCACCCTTGCGGATCTGGTCGCCAACAATCCAGATGTTCATGCCGTTATCGCAAGCGAGGTCCTTGCGGATACGACCGACGTAGACGTCGTCCGTGCCCATGAGGTTGAGCGGCATCGGGTAAACGTTGTTTGCCGGATCGTCGCAGAGCTGGAGGCCTTCGCCGTTCTTGATAGCATTGCGGACTTCTTCAACAGAAAGAGCGCGTTCCGTTTCGAAGCTGATAGCTTCGGAATGGCAGCGGAGTGCAGAAACGCGAACGCAGGTTGCAGCGCAGCGGACGTCGCTGTGCATGATCTTCTGCGTTTCGTTGAACATCTTCATCTCTTCCTTGGTGTAGCCGTTGTCGGTGAACACGTCAATGTGCGGGATGAGGTTGTAGGCGAGCTGGTGTGCGAACTTCTTCACGGTGACCGGCTTGCCTTCGACGATTTCCTGGTACTGCTGCTTGAGTTCGGCCATGCCAGTTGCACCGGCACCGCTTGCGCTCTGGTAAGAGGAAACGTGAATGGTCTTGATCTTGCTCAAGTCGTTGATCGGCTTGAGAGCGACAACCATCATGATGGTTGTGCAGTTCGGGTTAGCGATAATGCCCTTGTGGAGCTTGATGTCTTCCGGGTTCACTTCCGGGACAACGAGCGGGACGTTCGGATCCATGCGGAAGAAGCTCGTGTTGTCGACGACAACGGCACCGGCATCAACGGCGATAGGAGCAAATTCCTTGGAAACGCTTGCGCCTGCAGAAGAGAGCACGAGGTCAACGCCCTTGAATGCATCCTTGCAAGTGAGTTCAACCTTGAGCTTTTCGCCCTTGAATTCATATTCGCGACCGACGCTGCGTTCGGATGCGAGAAGCTTCAAGTTCTGAAGCGGAAAGTTACGTTGTTCAAGAATCTTGAGGAGTTCCTGACCTACTGCGCCAGTGGCGCCCATGATCGCTACGTTACGAATCATAGATTTAACCTTTGTTTTTACTTATTGTTGAGGTTGATTGTTCGTTTTTAAATTTTGAATGATCTTGCTGAATTTATCGACATGCCTTTTAGCAATCACAATCAAGTCGTGAGCCTGTGCGTATTTTTTCATCGCTTCTCCTGGATCTTCCAGAAAGCAATAAGAGTACAACACGTGGGTCGCGCTGCGAATTGTTTCTGACGCTTGGACAAGTTCTGTATGAGCTTCGCGTGCTTCAAGCGGGTGGAAAATTCCAATAGCTTTGCGATTTAGCGTTGTCGCTCTGTTGTTGATGGCAAGTGCTTGCTGACTCCGCTTTTCGCGTTCCATTTCACCTGCATTGGGTTCCATGGGTTCGAACGAACTCACGGCATGCATGATGTCAAACATTTTGTCTACGATGGATTCTGCCTTGTCTGCATAAGTATCAAGGCGGTCCATCACTTCAGGAGCGAGTTCAACATCTTCGTCGACGTTTTGTGCTGAGGCTTGCTCTTTACCCTGTTCCTTATTTTCGTTGTACGTATTATTAAAAGACGAAATGTAATCTTCGTACTTTTTGTTATGCGTAACAAGTTCGGTCGGAGAATAGGATGATGTAAGAACCAGGGCTGGACGTTCAAAGCACGCCGTTCCTATACAGCCCGTCAGCATACAGAACGAGAACAGCAAGTACTGGGCACGGGTGGACCATTCTTCGGTTTGCACCATGCAAAGAATGCTGAACAGGAATAGCAAGAAAAATGACAATAAAATACCACCTTCGACGTTTTGCACGATGATGGTATTTTTTACGAAATAGAACAAGCAATCTATAATGATTGTCAGAGTTGAAAGAATGGCTCCGACAACTTTCGTATTACGCCCAGCAGTTGTCGCCGTGGCGAATATCGTTACAAACGATATTCCAAGCGGCAACGCATAGATAAGCGTTATTTCTGCAATTCCTTGATTCATTCAGAAATTCTTGAATTAGAACGGAAGATCGACGTCTTCTTCGGCCATACCGGCATCATAAGCTGGAGCGCTGTTCTGCTGCATACCGTTGAAGCTGTTCGGTTGGAAACTGTTAGCCTGGCTAAAGCCGCCTGCTGCCGGAGCGCCGCCCTGACCACGCGGAGTGAGGAGCTGGAACGTGTCCATGTTGATTTCGGTGACATAGCGCTTTTGACCGCTAGTCTGGTCGGTCCAGCTGCGGTTGGTGAGGGAACCTTCGACATAAAGGCTCATGCCCTTGCGAATACCAAGTTGTTCTACGATATCTGCTATTTTGCCCCAGCCAATAATGTTGTGCCAATCAGTCTGTTCTTTCTGTTCGCCATTGTTATCACGATAGCGGCGGGAAGTTGCAAGAGAAAAAGAAACACGCTTACGACCACCATTAGGATTGACACGGACTTCCGGATCCTTGCCAATGTTACCGATGAGCATAACCTTATTCAAATAAGCCATATTATTATCCTATTTTTATTTTTGAATTTTCGGAATCAAAAATACAAAAAGTAGTTTGACAGTTTTGTGTCAAAAAACAAAAAATTTAACGAAAAACCAATAATTTTTAGGGATTTAACAAAAAACCATGTGGCGTAAACCACATGGCCTTTGCAATAAAGAGAATTATAAAGAGAAACTGCCACGATTAGTATTCAAAGTTCACGCGGTAACGCTTGTGACCGTTCGGTGTAACCTTGGCTCCCTTGGCGTTCACGAGTCCACGGAATTCCTTCACGACAGTCGGTGTTGTGCGAACCGCGCGAATGGCATTCGTTTCGCTCGAAGAGCTGGGCGGAATAAACTGTTCGCTGCTGGAGGACACTGCTGCGCTGCTCGAAGAAGCCGGTGCGCTAGAAGAACTGGAAGCTATGCTGCTGGAAGATGCCGGTGCTTGTTCGTTATCTTTTGGAACCTGTCCGTTGAATCCTTCTTGACCTTTCTTGGTGAGCGCGATGATGGCCATTCCATCCTTGGTAAAGATGTTGCTTGGGCTGATGTCAACGCGGTTGCCATCGAATGTCCAATCACCCTTGCTCCAACGGTTATTGTCGAAAGTGTCGAAATTATCGGTCCAAAGGAGTTTGAAGTCTGTGCCATTGTCGCCTTGACCCGGCTTGTATTCATAGACCTTCACCCAGTTAATGAATTGGTAAACTGGGAGAATGTTGTCGTTCCATGCGCCGACCCAGCCTGCATCTTCGTGGGACCACAGATTGAAGCGAAGACCCTGCGGTTTCAAGCCGAGATCATTCACCTGATTTTTGTCGCCCTGACCCCTGACAGTCTTGCGGACAACTTTGCCGTCCAAAATCCAAGCTACGTAATCGGGAGTCCATTCCATGCCGTATGTGTGGAATGATTGATTTGATGCGGGGTTGATGGCGTGGTGGTCTTCGCTAGTCACCTTGCGGTCGGGCTGGCCGTTTCCTGGGCCAAAACCGGTAATGATATTGGATTGGAAACTGCTGGGATTCTTGCCCAAAATTTCTATATCCACTTCGACCCAGGGTTCGTTACCGCCGAGATAAGAATCGTTGTGATAAAGAAACATGGAACTAACAGTTCCTGAGCCGGCAGCCATTTGCATACGGGCTTCGAACTTACCATACTTCCAAGTTTCGTTGGTATAAAGTTCAGCACCGCTGTAATTTTTAGCGCTAACGGCTGCAGTAAGGGCGGCTGCAACAATGGCACTCTTGACTGCGGTTTTCTTGATATTCATTATGCCTCCAGAGAGAATTCGGAAAAAAAACATCCCACGCACCAAGTGATCCAATGCACCAAAAACATCCCATGCACCGACCAATCATCCTATCTCACTAATCAAAAAATAGGTTAGTTTGGATGTTCAACCAATATTTCTAAATGTTATTCAGAAAATAATTCGTATCAACTGTATCGGATTTTGTGTAAATACTTTTTTAAGATTTTTTTTAAACGCGTTGGTAAATAAAAATTGAGCAAGACCGAGCGCAGACCGGCAAAAAATAAGAGTATATTTTTGTAGAAACAAACGGAGGTGCAAATGAAGGTTATCTTGTTTAACGGCAGTCGTCGCGAAAATGGCTGCACTTATACGGCTCTGAACATCGTCGCAAACCAGCTCAAGGCCGCCGGAATCGAAACGAAAATCGTGTTTGTCGGTGGGCGAGTGCTGGCTGGTGAAGTCAATGAAGTTGTCCACGAAGCCAAGGATCTCTTGGAAAATGCGGATGGCGTCGTTTACGGTTCTCCGGTTTATTATGCGTCTCCGAGCGGCGAAATGCTGATGTTCCTCGACCGTCTTTACGGGGTTGCGGAGGCGAATCTTTTGTTCAAGCCGGCAGCAAATGTGGTCTCGGCACGCCGCGCTGGAACTACCGCAAGCCTTGATGTGCTCAACAAGTACCCGACTTACGCCCAGCAGCCTTTGGTAACTTCGCGCTATTGGAACATGGTGCATGGTTCAAAGCCGGAAGATGTTCTGAAAGATGAAGAAGGCGTGCAAATTATGAAGGAACTGGGCCGCAATATGGCATGGCTCCTCAAGAGCATCGATGCGGGCAAACAGGCTGGCGTGACGCAGCCGGACGCCAAGCAGAAAGTCTATACCAATTTCATTCGATAATTTTATCGAAATGATTTGTAGGGATGCCGCGCGGGGAACGTCCGCGCGATAAGTTTAATCGCGAGATGCGGTCGGAATGTGTTGTATCGAGATGCTGCGCGTTTTCGAGATGCTGTGTTATTTCAGGATGCCGCACTATTTTTGAGATGCAATTGAAATGTGCAGCGCAGTTTCGAGATGTTGTGCTGTATTGAAAAGTCGCGCGAGGTGCGCATCCTTTTTTCGAAGGCATTCTTTTCATGTAACGAAAAAAAACGCTGTAATAGGCGTAGTCTATAGCCTAGAGGTGGCGACACTCCCGGGCGCTTTTGCTATATTGCGCCGCATATGAATACGCTATTGAATTTTGATAGCGAGCATTTGTGGCATCCTTATGCTGCGCTAAAAAACACTCCTGCAAGGTTTCTTGCAAAATCAGCTCACGGAACAACGATTGAAACCGCTGACGGATTGAAGCTGATTGATGCCGTTTCGAGTTGGTGGTGCATGGCTCACGGGCATAACGCTCCTGAAATTGTCGAAGCTATCCAGAAGCAAAGCGAAAAGATGTGCCACGTGATGTTCGGCGGTTTTACGCATGAACCTGCGATTGAACTTGGCGAGAAACTTGTGAACTTTTTGCCCAAGGGCTTGAACAAGATTTTCTTTGCGGATTGGGGAAGCATCGCCGTGGAATGCGCCGCCAAGATGGCGGTGCAGTACCAGCATGCGCTGGGTCGCCCGGAACGCTGTAAGTTGGTCGCCTTGAAGGGCGGCTACCACGGCGACACGGCAGGCGCTATGGCGTTGAGCGATCCCGATGGCATGCATGTGCTTTTCCGTGGAATCATGCCGCACCATTACTTTGCAGAACGCCCGAATTGCCGTTTTGACGAGGCCTGGAATCCGGCGGATTTTGCATCGATGGAACGCATTGTCGGAGAGCATAAAGATGAAATTGCGGCTGTCATTTGCGAGCCTGTTTTCCAGGGCGGAAATGGCATGTGGCTTTACAATGCTGGCTACCTCAAGCGCCTCCGCGAGCTTTGTGACC
>CAMZFJ010000076.1 GCA_947306025.1 uncultured Fibrobacter sp. | reverse complement strand
AAAATTGCTGAAAGACCGCGACCAAGTGCTTGTTTACCCATTTTTAGTTCCTAATTAATATCGATAGTGGTTAGTGATTAGTAAACAGTAAGATGTAGATTGTAGTTACTAGAATTTAGTTACTAGTTACTAGAGAATTTAAATAGTCTAGTAACTTGGAACTCAGAACTATTAACTGTACCGGAGGTACTACCTATTTATCCTTATTCAAAATTTCTTCGGCGAGTTTCATGTATGCTTGGGATCCAGTACTCTGAACATCGTAAAGGATGACCGGCTTGCCATGAGACGGAGCTTCGGAAAGTTTCACGTTACGCGGAATCATCGTCTGGAAAACGGTATCGCTCAAGTTTTCACGAACTTCTTCGGCAACCTGCTTTGAGAGGCTCAAGCGAGAATCATACATCGTGAGGAGGGCGCCTTCGATTTTCAAGTTCGAATTCAGGTTCTTCTGAACTTCGCGAATCGTCTTGAAAAGTTCAGTCATACCCTGCAATGCATAATATTCACACTGCACCGGAATGAGGACGCTAGTCGCTGCTGTTAGTGTATTAATTGTTAATAAGTTTAAGCTCGGAGGAGCATCGACAATGATGAAATCGAATTCCTGCTTGAGAATATTCATCACGCGTTCGAGTCTGCGTTCGCGGCTCATGGCGTTGACAAGTTCGATTTCCATGACGGCGAGGTCAGGTCCAGAAGTAATAATCTTCAAAAAATCAAGCGGCGTATCCAAAATAGCAGGCTTAATATTTTCAATCGTGAGATTATCCGGATTGCCAGCCATGTCCAAGATTTCGTGGATATCCATTTCTTGGGATTCCATGAAACCCAAACCCTGCGAGGCGTTACCTTGCGGGTCCATGTCTAAAAGAAGAGTCTTCTTTTCAAGGGCTGCAAAACTGGCGGCCAAGTTCACGGCCGTTGTAGTCTTGCCGACTCCACCTTTCTGGTTGCATATGGCGATAATTTTACTCATTATTACCTCGGGTGACTAAAGCGTACACCTGTTCTTCTTCTGGAAGTTCGTATTTTTGGATATGAACTTTTGGATCGTTTTCCAAATGGACAATGTTATTGTAACTCTTGAGAGTGACAAATGTGCCACCTTTCTTGAGTCCGGCTTGGGCGCGTTCCCAGTCGTTCTCGAAAGTCGAGAGGGCGCGGCAGCTGATAAAATCAAGATTGGCAAGGCCGGAAGTTTCAAAGCGCTTGCCGACGACAGTCAAGTTATCCAAGTGGAGTTTTTCCTTGACCATCTGCATAAAGTTCACGCGCATGTGGCGCGGTTCGACAGCAAAAAACTGGATATTGGGCATTGCGATTGCAAGTGGGAAAACCGGGCAACCGGCGCCTGCACCCATATCAGCCCATCTAATAGACGAAAGAACGCTCGCAGGCTCGCTACAGACGAGAGTGGAGAGAGTATTATTCTCTCGTCTTTCGTCTCTCGTCTCTCGTCTCATATATATAAACGGAACCAGCGAGTCGGCAATGTGTCTAGACAAGAACTTTCCGGCATCCTTGGCCGAAATCAAATTCCCGAATTCCTTAGTATCAACAACCAAGTCTGCAAATTGGTAAAGCTTGTCGAGAGTCTCTTCGGACAATTGCACACCACGTTCTGCCAAGAACTGGTTCAAGAGATTTTTCTGTTCAGTATTTTCTCTATAACTCAATTTTCTTTCGCCGTCATCCTCACCCGTCAGGGGAAGGATCCAGTTAAGTTCTTTATATTGGGACAAAATGTTGGGACACTTCGTGTCCTACACCCTGCGGTTTCCAAATAAAAATACATGATTGTCTTTTTGCTTGGAAACCTTGGCTGTGTTTGCTCCTTCGGAACCAACACGCTTCGGTTCGGCAATGAAAATATACAAGTATATTTTCGCTGCACTCACCTCGCTTATGTTTCACGTGAAACCTTATGAGGCGAGCGAAGCGGAAACAAATATATTTGTTTCTATTTCCGAGCCGATTAAGGTTGCGATTGTAGGACAATCACCAACATGCGATAGCGAGAGTCGCCAAACATTCTTTGTCCGCATTGAAATTTAGCATAACTTTTTTAGAAAACAAACAATAGACTCCCCCGTTATAAAACTTTTATAAAATATATGTTGATAACATTTTGATAAATGTTGAAAACTTGTTAAGGTTTGAATGCGAAGAACGTGCTTGCATGTTCTTCATATTCAAACCGCCAGAGGTCGCGCTTGCGCAAAAACTTGTTAAAGCGAGAGTCGTGAAAAACATGCTTGCATGTTTTTCATGACCGAGCTGCCAGTTTCGCGCTTGCGCCAAAGTTGTTAAGGCGAGCGTTGCAAAAACAATTTTTTTCGCCGTCATCCTGACCCATTAGGGGAAGGATCCAGTTGTTTTTTTATTCGGTTAGCAAATGAAAATACACAAGTCTATTTTCGCTTTCTAGCCTCGATTGCGTTTCACGTGAAACATTGCAAAAAAAATCCCTCGCGGTTTTGCGAGGCGACTCATCAAATCAAACGTTCTTCGTCATTGCTGGTAGTGGCTATGGAATCCCCATCAAAGTAGACGGTCTCCGAACTAATTCCACCATCTATTGTTGTTCCCTCTAGAGTCCAAACATTTCCTTCATGTCCTTCATGGGTGACCTTGATGCTATCGTAAGGAACCTTGGTTGTTTTGTAGGTCCATTCCTTGTTACGGAGGTTGGCTTCATAAATGCTGTCGATTTTTTTGTTGTTCCAGGTATGCCTTCCAAATGTAGATAGACTTGCCTCTAGTTTCGGCTGTTCCCTTGTCTCAGTGTGCACTGTCAGGAACGAGACCGTCGTAGTTTTTGTCGAACATGGCAATTATATACTTGATATTATTTTTGCGTAGGTGGTTTTTCGAAAGGTATCGAAAAGATCATTGCCTTGACGAACCATCCGATGTTCCGTTGCTTGTTTGTGATTTCGAACGAAACACCTGCTGTAATATTGGTTAGGATGAGTGGAACGAGAGATGCCTGAATACCTATTTGATCGATGAAACCGAATTCATTTACAGAATAATGGTTGTCTCCATTGTAAGTGGCTTTTTGAAGGAACCATTCAAAGGTATGACTTTCGGCGATAGCTACACCATAAATGTTATCCCCGAATAGTATGTATTTTGTCGATCCAGAAGCAAGCCACCATCCGCCCATTGTAATCTTTGAAAGAATACCACCCTTCGGAGCAACTTTTCCTAAAGCGGCAAATCCAATTGTCGTAACTATACTTCCAATAGAATAATCATTAATTTTTTTGTCGCCTTCCTTTCGTTCGAACCTAAAATCAAATCGTAAAAGGGGTAAATCTATCAGTAAACGGTCTAGGTCAAAAAGTTTGGATCCAGCGTTAAATGCACTCATGTACATTACATCTACTTCTATTCTTTTTGTGGAGGTGTAACCGAATCCACCAAGATACAATACGTTGAACGGATTGTATCTGTTTTCCAAGAAGGTACTTATTTCTATACCCCTGTTGGTTGAATCCTGCACGGTGGAAAAATCCGATGCAGATGCTTTGGCGGAAGCTAAGCTTAAAGAGAAAAAGAGTATAGAAAGAATCTTTTTAATCATCGTATATGAATATACTTAAAAAACAAGACCCTAGTTAATGGAAGTGCAAATGTTCCACGTGAAACACAACCAAGGTTTTCAAGCAAAAATGTGCTTGCACATTTTTATTTGAAAACCGCAGGGTGTAGGACTATATTGAAAATATAGTCCCAACCAGCCGAGGTCAAAAAGCTAAAAAATCTTGTTTTTATTTACTGACCGATAATTGTAGGACTATATAGTCCCAATATTAAACAGTGATCTCTATTCTATTTCTTTCGGGGTCGAGAACAACACTTTCATAATACCCATCGCCGGTAGTCCTGGGTTGACCAACTATAGTGATACCGTCATCGGACATCTGTTGGGTTAGATGGTCCACCTTTTCTTTTGAACCAACAGAGAAGGAAACATGGGTAAAACCAAGATGTTGGGACACTTCGTGTCCTACCTCTTTGGGCTCAGCAATGCCCATACAAGTATGGTCGCTGCATTCGCCCTGCAGAGGTTTCACGTGAAACACCGCCGAGGTCAGAAAGCGAAAAAATGCTTGCATTTTTTCATTTGCTGACCGATGGGTGTTGGACTGTAGCTTCGTTACAGTCCCAACATTACTCCCAACATTCGAATCTGCCGAAGTCCCAACATTATTGTTGACGATGTCGGGGCGATGCATGATTTCCAGGCGGGCGCCATCTTCGAAGGTGACGAATCTGCTGGTGAATTGTTTTGCGGGATTATGGTAAAGTGGCTGGACTACCCCACCGAAATACTTTTGGTAGAACTCGCAGACCTTGTCGATGTCTTTTACCCAAATCGCTATATGTTCAATCTTCATAAAACCTCTGTACCCAATATACGTAATTGGAATAATAAAATTCCGAATGAGTTCAGTTTTTTCGTTGATGCCGCGGTAGTTGCTGTTGGATGTTGGTTCAATTTCTGCTTCGCTTGCCTGATAAGGTTTCACGTGAAACAATTGCAAATCGAGGATGGGGCAAAAATATACTTGTTATAGACCTCAATATTATTAGTTGGTGATGCTTCTTAGTCTATTTAACATTAGTATATTTATTGCATGAAGTTTTATCGATCTTTTGAATCTTAGTGGATGGTATTATGATAGAAATTGAAATTATCCAGGGTGACATCACTAAACTGAATGTCGATGCAATTGTGAATGCGGCGAATTGTTCGCTATTGGGTGGTGGCGGTGTCGACGGGGCCATCCATCGTGCGGCGGGTCCGGAACTTCTGCAGGCATGCATTCCTCTGAACGGTTGCAGAACTGGCGAGGCGAAAATTACTCCGGGATTCAAGCTTCCGGCAAAGTTCGTGATCCATACTCCTGGGCCAATCTATAACGATGGCAAACATGGTGAACCCGAGCTTCTGGAATCTTGCTATAAAAGCTGCCTTGCGCTTGCCGAAGAAAACGGTTGCGAGACGGTTGCCTTCCCCGCTATTTCTACCGGTGTCTATGGTTACCCCTGGAAGGATGCTACTGAAATTGCTGTGAAAACGGTTCGCGAATTCTCGTCGAAGATTGTTAAGAAGGTTATCTTCTGCTGCTTCAGCGCACAGATGGAAAAGATTTACCGGGATGTGATGGTGAAGGTGTCATTCTGAAGTGAAAACTTTTAAGAGTCCAGTCAATTTTTTTTGATGATGGATTTTGGCATTTCGAATACATTTTTTAGCTGTTCATCGGTATAGTTGTATTATATGACCAATTGTATGGGGAATTATTTATATTGATGATAATTAGACACACTTTATAAAGGAAAAAAAATGGAAGAAGTCAAGAACTTTATCAAATCATGCGGGGCCTATTTCCTCGCAACAGTTGACGGCGACGAACCGAAAGTACGTCCGTTTGGCACCATCGAAATTTTCGAAGGCAAGCTCTATATTCAGACGGGCAAGTCCAAGAACGTTTCGAAGCAGATCCAGAAAAACGGCAAAGTCCAGCTTTGCGCCATGGACAAAACCTGCTCCAAGTGGCTCCGTCTTTCGGGAACTCTCGTCCGCGATGACCGCCGTGAACCCAAGGTCCACATGCTTGAAGCCTACCCTGAACTCAAGCGCATGTATTCTCCGGACGATGAAAACACCGAAGTCCTCTATTTCAAGGATGCGATTGCCACATTCTGCAGCTTTACCGAACCGCCGCACACTGTGACATTCTAGACGATTGTTGAAAAGTTCGAAAGAATCTATTCACACCGAGCTCTATAATGGGCTTGGTGATTTTTTATATGTTGATAATTTTTATTTGCGTGTGTTGATAAAATGAAGTGAATCTATAAACACGGATTTATAACTGAAATTAAAGTCGCTATTATTTTAAAATTTTTGTTGATAGACGATGCTTATATATTTCCACTAAAACATGTTTCACGTGAAACAGTCGATGGTATAAGTGGATAAATTGTAAAAAGAGAAAATAAATTGTTAAATCTAGTTTTAATTATGTACATTCTATTAACAACCGTTATTTTGAAATATAGGGTATATAGTGGGGATCAAGATGACTTCTTTTAATAGCGTCAACAGGTCTCCCCTGCTTTGGAATTGCATTTGTGGATAGAATTTTTGTTATATTTTGAGCGGAGGTCTTATGCAAGACAATATAAAACGCGCTGACCGTGTACTTTTTTGGACGAAGGTCATCTTTATCCTTTTCGCTCTTTTTTGGTTGCTATTTATTTTTATGATGTTGAGCGTGTTTTTTATGTCGGAGGAACTATTGGTTTTCTTAGGGGGAATATTGGCTGCGAGTGTCCTGTTTTCCTTTGTTTCTGGTGCTGTATTTTTTCTTTCGGTTTTTGCTTTTTGCGTTAGCTATTTGTCGTGGCTGCATCGGGCAATTTCGAATTTACGGCTGTTGACGACAACATCTTTTTCGCCAATGGGAGCTGTCATTCTCACCTGCATTCCATTTTTCGGCTATTTTTTGAATTATCTGATATTTCGTGACATGGCCAAGAGGCAGGAAAATTACATGCAGCAACAGGGAATTCTCAAAGAACGTTTTCCGCAGAGAATTTTGAATGCATGGATTATTGCGTCGCTAGTGTTATTGGTGCTTGTTTTTGTTGACCCTAATCAGCTTGGATTCTTGACGTTTGTGTCTACGACGTTTGACGTCGACGGAAAACATGCTTTTGAATTTTTGGAAAAAACTCTGATTGTTATTATCCCCATTTTGTACATCAAGAGTTTCTCGGCTTACATCAAACAGGAACGTGAACTTTTCCAGTTCCACACGGAGGCGCTTTTCCAGAAACGTGTCGATGAAGCGATCCGCGAACGCGATATTCAACGCGCCGTTGACATGCTACGCAAAAGTCAGAATAAAGAAAACTCTCAATCAGAAAATTTTCAAGCTGATCGAGAAGGGCAAAAGATTTAATATAAAATGCGCGCCGATAGGATCCAACGAAAAAGAATTTTCAGAAAGCCATTTTATACTAGTAACTAAAAACTACTAACTAGTAACTGCGCCGCGTGTCATCCTGAGCAGTCATTGCACTTCGTGCATGACTCTTCGGTTCAACCATGCCAAGATGCAAGCATTTTGTCGCGGTGTTCGCCTTGCAGTCATTCTCGACCAACGGGAGGGAAACCATTAAGTTCTAGTCGAAGGATCTCAGGGACCGCCATCCTCTACAAATACGTCGCCACAAATTTTTTCTGGTATTCCAGATCTTCATGCGCCCAGTGCTTTTCTTCCATCGCCTGGTACTGCCAGTTGATGGCCTGCATAAATTTTTCCGGATTGCAGAGCTGCGCGAAAATTGCATCGAGCTCATCGACTGTCGCATTTGAACCAACGAGCTGTTCCTTCGGAGCATAGCTGTACGGACTCCCCGCAAAATCGCTCCCGATAAAAACGGCTCCGAGCGCGGCTGCTTCTTTAATTTTCAAATCGCTCTTTGCTTTATTGAAATTGTTGTTCGCGAGCGGCGTGATGTAAAAGTCAGGCTTGTAGCTCGCTGCCGTCGATGCAAACTGCATGAAGTTCGTGTAAGGAATTTTCGTGTATTTTCCGTCGAGGTCCTTCAGAA
>CAMZFJ010000075.1 GCA_947306025.1 uncultured Fibrobacter sp. | reverse complement strand
CTCGAAAACAGGATAAGGGTAATCTATATGAGCGTTTGAATAGTATAGAATGCGGACACCATGTTTCTCGCAAAGCTCTTTTTTGGCGTTATCTCGTTCAATTGTAAGATTGAAAAAATCATCTCCACCAAATAGTTCGCTAGGAATAAAGTGTTGTCGGCCCTGGCATTCGATTGCGACGCTATATTCTGGTAAAAAGAAATCTAAGAATAATTTTTTCTTGAAAACCAACCAATCAAAAGTCTTTTCTTGTTCAAATTTGATTTCATTCTTTTCTAAGAAATGTCGTATTTCGCCTTCTAAATTACTCTGGGGGCAAACTGGGCAACCAGCTCCAAAAAGATGATTGTTTGGTGTTTGCCAAAACTCACCATGTTGGGGACAAACAATGCAAATTTTTGTAGCCGTATTGATATAGTTTATCTTTGAATAATCGTATTTATTGTTATGGACTAATTGAGCCTTCTCTATAAATTCTTCATTGGTTAGGCGTTTGCTGCCTCCGCATATAGGACAGCCATAACCTCGATAGTGGACGACTGCTCTTTGTTCATATTCACCATGAACAGGGCAAGTGATTTTGACAAAATCGAACAAATTATTGAATTTTACATAGGAATAATCATATTTGTTATTATGTGTTTTTTTACACCTTTCTATAAACAGAGGTAAAGTAATCTTTTCTGTTCCACTACATTTGGGACAACGACATCCTTTGAGATGAATAGCTGCTCCTTGCCAAAACTCTCCGTGCTCGGGGCAGATAATACATACCTTCTTTTTGAGCCCATCGTACTTTACTTTAGAATAATCGTATTTCCCATTATGAACCAGAGTTGCTTTTTTTATAAATTCATCATTCGAATATTTTGGCGTGCCAAAACAACCTGGACAGCGAGCTCCTCGTAGATGATGATTTGGCGATTGCCAAAACTCACCATGTTTTGAACAGATTATGCAAACCTTTTCTTTATTTCCTTTGCATTCAGCTTTCGAATAATCATATTGCCTTTTTTATGAAATCTTCGGTTGTTAAACGTAAATTTCCTCCGCATACAGGACAACCATAGCCTCGATAGTGGTATATAGCCTTTTGCCAGAATTCACCGTGTTCAGGGCAATTTGCTATTGGCTCCTTTTATTTCAACTTTAGAGTAATCGTATTTGTTATGATGGATTTCGTTTGAACGGGAAATGAAAATATCTTTTGTAATTCTTTGAAGCCCACTACAAGCAGGGCATTTATGTCCATTGAGAAAATTGTGTGGGGTAACCCAAAAATCGCCATGCTCGGGACAGTTTACACAAACCTTAATAGATGTGTTTATGAAATTGACTTTAGAATAATTATATTTTTCGCCATACAACTTTTTAGCACGGCATATGAAATCTTGAAATAACATTTTTTTCATTGTTTATACCAACAAAAAAGTTTTTTTGTAAAAAATAGTATCATTTGTTAGGTGTTGTCACAAACTTTATCAGCCCCGAATAATCTCCGGCATCAGCCGCATGCAATGCGTCAATGTACTTCTTTCGTAATTCAGTAATGTCGGTCAAATTGCCATCGCCCCAATAGAGTCTTGGTTCACCGAGTTGCTGCATAAGTAAATCTGCCATCAGTCGCGAAATTCTTCCGTTACCATTTGGGAACGGATGGATTAAAACCAATCTGTGGTGAAGTCGTACGGCTATCTCCAAATCGGGAAATGTATGGTTTTCTATCCAGAATTTCACATCATCAAATAACGCCTTCAATTTGACAGGAATTTGGTATGGCGCAACACCGATGTTTCTTTCTGTGTTTCGGTATTCGCCAGCCCATTTCCACACTTGGCCGAACATCCTCTTGTGCAATTTCATTAGGAATGTATCGTTCAGAACATCGTGCTGCTTATGAGTGGCAAGCCATATTTCAGCATCCAAAATATTGCGGGTCTCGAATTCGTTAAGTTCGCGCCGGAGTGTTATCCACTTGGGTTTTAATCCTTCGCGTTCTTCAGGCGTAAGCGGTGTAGAATTATCGTCAGATGTAAATATATCGGCCATACCCAAAATATAAATTGAGGGTGTGTCATAAAATGACAAAGTGACGACTGCCGAAATTTTTACTTATCCCATATCCGTTTGATGTTCTTGGCGATCATCTCGTCAGCCACATCTGTTAAGATGTTCGGATCATCGGCAAGCTGGTCTTCCAACGCCATGTTAGTGTTGACATTCGAAAGAATTGCTTCGGCCTTTTTACGGGCCTGTCGGTTAATCGTCTCTTGCAGGCTGCTCTTGGGGACAAAACCGTAAACGAAATCGCAGTCGAGTCCCTCTGCGATTTTTTTCATGGTCGAAATCTTGAGGTTGTTTTCGTTGAGTTCCATCTTGGCGATGCGTGGCTGAGAAAGGCCGACTCGTTCCGCGAGCTGCTTGGCGGTCATTCCGAGGGCTTGGCGAACGGCAGAAATCCACCCCTGCTTGGGCGGCTGGGCGTCGCGGAGTTGGGCGAGGTTCCCTGTCTTGCGAGAAAGTGCCCTGAGCAATATTAGCCTTTTATTCATTGAATAACCTATTTGTTATAAATCTACTTTTAAATATAATAAATAGGGTTTATTGATTGCAAAAAAATATAACTTATATATTGTATTTTATGAAGCGAATTCATCCAAAAGTCCCAAGTAAAAAAATGCCGTTTTTTTTGCAAATTTCAACAAAATTGCACTTTTTCGGTGGAAAAAGTGCGTCGAAGGTACGCAAATTCGGTCGAAAAAGTGCAGTCATAGCACGCTAATTCGGTGGAAAAAGTGTAGTCTGGATGATTGTGCGTAGACAAATAAAATTAGTTGTTGTGAAAAAATGGCGGGACAGTTTGCCCGCCGAGTTAGGTTGAGCCTGGGTCTTTCGACCAACTCAACATTTTTTCGGAAATTTCTACATCTTTTTAGATTTTTCTGTGATTTGTATAATTGAAAACCGACCTTAGAGAACTCGCTATCCAACGAATTGCCTTGCGTTCGGCATTTTTCTAAATTAACCTTATGTCTTTATTTTCTCGTTTTTTTACTTTGCTTATGCTCTTCGCCGCGTACGCTTGTGCTGCACAAGTTCAAGTGATTGAAGGCGATAGCCGCGGCCCGCGCGATCTTTCGTCGAAAAAGCTTAAGGCCATGGCTTCGGTCTATTTGGCGGAATTGGGGCATGTTCCTAGTTCGGATATTCAAAATGTAGGCGTTTCTTTTTCGTCATCCGGGCCTGTAATGCATTTTATTCGGATGAAAAAGTTTTTGCCGGATGGTCAAATCGAAACCGATTCTGTTACAGTGGCGGAAGTGGATGATGTCGACGATGCTGTGGAAACGATGCTTACGAAATCTTTTGGATACGCCTCCAAAATTTATAAAAGCGAAAATCCATCCGAAGTAATTTTTTTGAATCCCGTGTTTGTCGATATAGATGACCATGTCGCAAGTATTGCCTCCCAAAGAGCGGAATTAGCAATTGAACAACTTGGATATAGACTTTCCGATGATTACGGTAAGGTGAATCTTAAAATGTTCCTAGTGAAGTTGAAAGATGCTTATTGGCTGGGGATGATTCGCATGGAGGGCTCCAAGGTTATCAAGGCGGCTCATAAAAAGTTCTCGTCGGACGAGAGTTTGTATAACATTGTTTATTCGTTGACGAGCAAGGTCATGGAAATGGGTGTGGAGCCCATAGATTCAAATACCGAAGTGGTGAATTACGCCGATACCCACGAAGCGAGGTGCCGTGCAACAAGAGAAGCGAACTCTGTCGCTGGCTTTTTTATCGGTCTTACATTTGATATTTTGTGTTATCTTTCGGATTATGGTGGATTGGAAGTAGCTGCAGGCAGCAAGGATCTTTACGACAAGTGGTATCCGAATTTGCGCTTCGATCTTGTGTGGGGCTTTTCTGATTATCACTCTTGGCTTGTGGGCCTAGATTATGCGGGGACGATGGGCCAAACGCAGTCTCGTTGGTCGTTTGAATCTATCCACAGATTCTCGCAGAAGAAGGGTATCTTTGTGGATGTTGTTTGGGGCTGGGGCCATGATAGAGCTTATGAAGGCTGGTATATGGGTGGTGATATCGGGTATAACTTAGTTGCATCAGATTCCAAGGCTCATTGGTTATCCTTGATGTTGCGCTACGATTGGACTTTGGGCGAGTCTTTTTCTGAAACAGGCCGAATCTCGGTGAACTTGATTTACAATCTCCGCGGTTACTTTAGCGACTGACCTGTGTTGAATTGTTAGAATAAGTTTTGTAAATTAAGAAAAAAGGTTTGAGAGTGATTCGGGTATTTTCCATATTACTTTTGTTGTGCGCAGCGCTTTGGGCAAAGCCGAGCGTGTTCATTCCCGCAGTGGAGCTGGATGGCGTGCATCAGGATTATGCCGATAAGCTTGTGCGCTGGACCAAGGGCTACATCGAAAACAAGAAAGATGTGAGTGTGGCTGAAAGCGAATATGAAAGTCATTTTATTTTGCAAATTAAAATGCAGCGTAAGGATAATGGAATTGTCGTTATCTACACGTTGAAAAATTCCGACGACAAGAAAGAGGTCTGGACTTACAAGCACATGGCCTATACGCCCAACGACTTGATTCCGATTGTAGATGTGGTCACTATGAAGTTTGGCCAGTGGAATGGGTTTAAGTTTGGTGTCGGCCTCGGATCGTTGGGGATCGCGGTTCCGGAAATGGCGGCAAACCCGGCTGTCGATATTATGGTTCAATTTTTGTACAGCAATTTCCTTCTTTCTTTGGATTATAAATGGGGAATTAACGAGGGATTGGGCGACGATGATTTTTCGTATATGGGATTTTTCCTTTCTACATCCTATGTGTTTGATGGTCGCACTGTTTTCCCTTTTATTGGCCCTGGTGTCGGATTTTCTTATATGGAATACGATACGGATAAGTATCAATTTGAAGGCAGCGGTGAAGGATTGACGTTGTTCCTAAAGACGGGAATTCTTTTCAAGCCTATTGATTATAAGACTATTTTCGCGATAGATGTCCGTTACTTGTACAACTTCTATGAGATTCAGAAGGTCTCTAGTGGACGCATGATGCCTGTTCATGGTTGGAGCGTCAGCGCTCAGGTATGGTGGTAATGATGAGGAACTTTATTGCGTTGCTGTTGGCTGTTATGCTGGTGGGTTGCTCTAGTTCCTGGGTGACGGTTTCCGATAACAAGGAATACTCTTTTTACCGAAACGGAAAACTTGTCTGCGAATCGACCAATGGCTGTAAGATTCGAACTTCGTCAGGCAAGGAAATGCTTTTGGAGGTCCGCAAGGATGACATCGTGTATGGCCATTTGCTGGTAGCTCGCGAAGACAGCAAACATGGCGGACACGCTTATGAAGTAATAAAAACGACTGGTGGTTTTTTAGAATTTATTGGAAAGATGTGCAGCGAATCTCGTGGGCAGGGGGATGTGTTGCTATGTATGTTGGTTGGTGGAAGTGCAATTGTTGCCTTGCCTATTGCTCTTGTTATCTCTTTGGCGATTCCCGATAATATTGGCAAAGTGCCTAAAAATATGACAATCCCTGTGGGGGCGGATTCCGTTGCCGCATTCCCTTGGGATCAACCTGCAAAAGATTAGCTTGTTATTCCGCGAATCCCGGGGGCGGGAGGTGCATGCCTGCCATCAGCAGTTTTTTGTCGCGGGCGTATTGCATAATGCGTTTGCGACTTTCGATGGATTTTTCTTTGTCCATGTCGTAGTTGGAATTGATTTCGGGATGGTCCTTTTGCAGTGCGTAACCGTGCATCAAGTCTCCGATAACGAGCAAGTTTGAGAACTGGAAAGCGGTGTGGCCGGGAGTGTGGCCTACGGCGTCAATGGCGAGTACTCCGTTCGGGAGGCTGTCGCCAAATGCAAATAAGTGAAGGCTATCCTTGTAGATTCCCATGACGGTTTTCTGCAAGTCGTTTTTCGGGATGTTGTTCATCCAGGCGTCGTATTCGACTTTGCCTGCGTAGATGGCGGCGTTCTTGAATACTTTTGCGGCATTGCCTGTAGAGTCTTGCGCGATAAGGCCTGCAATGTGGTCCACGTGGAAATGCGTCAGGTAAATCAGCTGGATGTTGTCGGGTTCAATGCCGAGAGCTGCAAGGCGGTTCAGCATTTGCCCGCCGAATGCGCCAAGGCCTGCATCGAACAAAATGTTCTTGCCGTCTGTTTGCAGAAGGAACGTGCTCACGGATGCGGGAATGCCGTTGGGCATTTTCAAACTTTCGAACAAGGAATCGCTAGCATCGCTAAAGAGACTGCGCGGATTCAACTTTTCGCCTTGGTTGTCCTGTATCCAGATGACTTTTGCTCCGTTTTCGAGAGCGACTGTTTTTGTTCCTTCAACGGATTTTGCAGCCTCGGTGATTGGTGCGGATTGCTGCTTGGGCGTGTCGGCCGATTTTTCGTTTGCGGGGGCTTTGGTATCGCTACAACCGAGCAATGCGAAAGATGCGTTGATTGTTGCTGTGCATAAAAAGGAGAAAAGTTTCATTTTTGCAAATCCGTTGAAAGGTTTATGGCTTTGGTTTCTTAGTTCTAGCTCGATATTTGCTTAGTGTTTGTTTACTTTGTGTTGATGAATTCGTCGTACACGGCCGAGTTGCAAGCCATGGATTCTTTGAGCGTGAATGTCCTTTCGATTTTTGGGCTTTCGGAAAGTTCGCCGCAGTATGCGAAGAGGAATCCGACATGCATATTGAATGGGGCGTGCTCGTAATCGCAGTTGTCATGGAAGTCAGCTACGGTAATAGTGTCCTTTGTAATATTGGTGAGCACGTGTACGGCGGGCGATGTCTCGACGATGTTCAATATGTAAAGCGGGCAACCATCGGGCTGGAATGAAGTGTTGCCATCATTTTCGTAGACTTGGCCGTTATTGGATATTGTTGTTTCGAAGAACAGCTTGCCGAGGCCAGCTGCGTTTTGGCTAGTGATTTTATGTAGCCCGAGGGTTCTGAGTTCTGCGACGGTGGAGTTTTCGGCTGTGTCACGGCTAGAATCAAAAGTCTTGTTGTAGGCAAGTACGTTTGTATCGAATGCGACTTCCGTTATGTTGTATATTCTGAGATAGTCGTCGAGAGAACGATTTACCGTGCCGCTATGACCGGCTTGTCCGTTTCCTCCAATCTCTTTTCCAGGGTTTGTGGCGCTGCTTGAAGACCCTGTTATTGGAATAGGTACGGATCCATCGCCATCTTTTCTAGACGAAGAACTTGAGGTGACTGGAGCTCGAGTTGTTGAACTGCTTGAGTATGAAGGTCTGTCGATTGGTGTATCGATTTCTTCAGATGAAGAGGAATCTCCATAGGCGAACTGGTTTGGTTCTTCGGCAGTTCCTGCGACTTTGTCGGAGCAGGCAAATGAGCAAAATACCGCGATAGCGGTTGTACTTAAGGTCGAAAATTTTTTGAATAGATTAATCATTGCCATTCTCCTTGACTTTCCGCGTGAGAGGGAATAACTGTAAATTTAATCTATAAACTTGGTCGATGTTTTTGTCGCCGGCGGCAATGCTTATGATTTTTCGGCGGCATTCGTCAAGTTCCTTTACGATCTGTTCATAAGAGTCCTTGGAAATGCCCATGGTGACTCCGCTGAAGTTCCTTTCTGTTTTGGCGAGGTCGAGCGAGCTTGCTGCAATTTTCGCCATTTCGCGGTGCATGTCACG